>NZ_JALAAB010000007.1:0-217743 GCF_037546705.1 Vibrio sp. 2-Bac 85
GAAATCACATCAACAACAAGTGCTCACACAGATTGTTTGATTAAATTGTTAAAGAGCGTGCCTTGCGGCTAGGCGGCGTATATTACGTGCCTTTCGAACATTGTCAACGTTTTAATTTAACTTAATTCCGAAGCGAACCACGAAGCGTTAATACGTTAAAAACTATTCTCAAACTCGCTGGGTAACTTGCGTTCCGTCCCGTGTCTGTGGATGCGCATTATAGGGATCTTGAAAAGGTAAGCAAGCGTTTTATTGCAAATAAATCATTATTTTTAGTATTTAAAAAAATTCGTTTAAATAACAAACAAACGCATACCTTTTTGCTTATTATTTACTCACACCAGCGCTTACTTGCTTGGTGATCAATTTTTAAATGGTCCATTACTCTCGCCACCATGAAATCTTGTAACTCTTCAATAGTTGTTGGTTGATGATAAAAACCAGGAGCTAAAGGCATAACAGTGGCTCCTAGTTCAGAAAGAGTGAGCATATTTTTCAAATGTAAGGTGGAAAAAGGCGTTTCTCTTGGCATTACAATTAACTGCCCTCTCTCTTTAAATACAACATCGGCTGCACGTTCCATTAAGTTATTTGATAAACCTTGTGAAATTGAAGCAAGTGTTCCGCAACTACAAGGGCAAACAACCATTTTTTTAGGCGCTGACGATCCTGATGCGACAGGAGAAAACCAGTCTTTTGACGTTAATGCCGTAATTTGTCCTTGTTTACTATTAAAGCGAGTGCTCAAAAATTCATTCAACGCTACAATATCGACCGGCCAGTCTTCATCGACTTCGGTTTTTAATACTATTTGTGCCGCTTCAGATAAAATTAAATATACTTTCACGTTTGCATTTACCATTGACTGTAATAAACGTAAAAAATAACCACTGCCAGAAGCCCCCGTTACACCTAAAGTAACGGTATCGTTATATTGCATAGTCATCTATATGTTCATCCTATAATTTGTCTAATAATTTTTGGTGAATATTCGCAAATCCACCATTACTCATGATCAATATATGATCGCTAGGTTTAGCGTGCTTAACTAATTGATCCACTAAGTTATCTATATCAGTTTCAATATTTACTGCTTTACCTTGTTCTGCAAACAACTCTTTCATAGACCACTGAATACTTTTATCTTCAAAACAATAAACACTATCCGCTAAAGCTAATGAGTTAACTAATGCTTCTTTATGTATACCTAATTTCATCGTATTTGAACGTGGCTCTAACACTGCAATAATTCTTTCGTTGCCCACTTTCGCACGAAGACCTGCTAAGGTTGTTTTTACTGCGGTAGGATGATGGGCGAAATCGTCATATACTGTAATATTGTTAATTTTGCCTTTAATTTCCATGCGACGTTTAATACTTTTAAATTCGCCCAATGCTTGAATAGAGATCTCAGGCGTCACGCCAACATGTCTAGCAGCAGCAATCGCAGCTAATGCGTTATCAACATTATGGTCGCCCATTAAATTCCAATTCACTTGACCTTGTTTATCTCCGTTTAGGTTTACTTCAAACTGAGTACCGTCTTCTTTGACTTTTTGCGCAGACCAATTTTCACCTAAATATTCTACCTCACTCCAACATCCCATATGTTTAACAGACATTAACGCTTCATCTTTATTGGGAATAAATACACGCCCACTACTAGGCACTGTTCTCATGAGGTGATGGAATTGTTTTTTGATTGCATTCAAATCATCAAATATATCGGCGTGGTCAAATTCAAGATTATTTAAAACTAATGTTCTTGGATGGTAATGCACAAACTTAGAACGTTTATCAAAAAATGCACTATCATATTCATCAGCTTCAATAACAAAAAATGGTGTTTCACCTAAACGAGCAGATAAACCAAAATTCTCTGGCACACCACCAATTAGAAAACCCGGCTGCATGTTGGCATACTCTAAAATCCAAGCGAGCATACTAGAAGTTGATGTTTTTCCATGCGTGCCTGCAACTGCTAATACCCAACGGTCTTTCAAAACATGTTCTAACAACCATTGCGGGCCTGAAATATAAGGTATTTGTTTATCTAATACCGCTTCTACGCAAGGGTTTCCACGGCTCATTGCATTACCAATCACCACAAGATCAGGTTTACAGTCTAATTGGCTTGGGTCAAAGCCTTGAATAAGTTCAATCCCTTGCTCTTCTAACTGCGTGCTCATTGGTGGATAAACATTTTTATCTGAACCAGTGACTTTATAACCTAAGGATTTAGCAAGGATCGCAACACCGCCCATGAACGTGCCGCAGATACCAAGAATATGAATATGCATGAAACCTCAATATTGGAAATAGGAATAATATAAGGGATGTTATCAAATATTAAACTTAAGTGATTGTAAGAAAATTAAAAATTGGCAATAAAAAAGGCGAGACTCATTATGAGACTCGCCTTTCAGCATTCTTTTTAATAAAGTTTAAGCTATATACTTAACCTTCAAATGCAGCTTGTAAGAAAGGAATAATTTGTTTTTTACGACTAACAACACCTGGTAATTCAAACATATGATCGACCACTGTGCTGTTTAAAGCTTTTGCTACTTTTTCTGCATCTTTAGAGATGATTAAAGCAGTTGTATCTAGCTTATTGATATCAGTTAGTAACACAATCGTTGAATGGTAACCTTTATCTGCTTGTAATTGCCCCATTTCTATCAACATTTCACCTTTTTTAGAAAATGCTGTTTCTAATGAAGTTAACTCTAATTGACCAATGGCTAACTTCTCACCGGCCATTTCAAATACCTTTTGGTCACGAAGAATAAGATCAGCAGCAGACTCAGCAGTAATATCTGATTTAGCTTCGAATTGTGCTTCAGCAAATGCTTGAATATCACTTACACCAGCAATTTCAGCGAGTTCTTTAGCAGCAACAACATCCATATCAGTACAAGTAGGACCTTGAAAGTTTACCGTATCAGAAATAATTGCGCCCATCATCATTTTGGCAACTGGTGCATCAGGTACTTGGTTATTAAATTTATACATATTGTAAACAATTGTAGCACTACAACCGACAGGCCAAATCCAACATTCTAAAGGTGTCGATGTGGTAATGTCGCCTAATTTATGATGATCAACAATCCCTAAGATCGTTGCTTTTTTCATATCAGCAGTACCTTGGCCCCAATCTGAATAATCAACTATAAAGATCTCTTCGCCCGCTACTTCAGTACGTATTTCAGGTTGTGGTAAACCTGATTGCTGTAATAAGAATAATGCTTCAGGATTGGGCTCACCTTGTAAAGCCGGGGTTGCTGATTTGCCCATTTTATTAAATAAACTTGCAAGGCCGATAGCACTACATAAGCTATCACAATCTGGGTTTTGGTGTCCTAATACAATCATCGGTATATCCACTATGTTATTAAATAAGTTAATTGGGGTTGGTCATTTCAATTATCAGCAGAATACCTGATTCTACTGATAATTTTAAGCATAAATTGTTATCTTGATTTAGTATGGCTTTAATTTCAAGGTTTCGTTTTTAGTTAGCAGCCTATATTTAATAAAGCCATTAAACTCATACCCTCTATAAAACAGTATTTTGCCACACCGATAAATTAAATATTGTTTTTGATACAAAAGACAAACGCTTGGAAGAGAGTATATCCACTGAAAATTATCTAATACCCGTTGCTCTTCTCGTTGTTTATATTCTAATGCTCTTATTTGTTTTTGTTCAAACACTTGGTTGTTAATTAATGTATTACTTTGAGTAATAGAGACTTCACCTGCAAAAATATTAAGGCTAAAGGATGATAAAATCATCATCGCTATTAGCTTATATTTAGATAAAAACCTACAAAATAAAAATATCATGGAGTAATTATACACCGTTCCCATGATTAAAAATATCCGTAATTAGACACTGCCCATATGCAAAGCAGCACTCATGGAACCCTCTAGTACTATAGTAGTAGGTTGTTAATGAGGTGTTCCTTATGATCTTAATCCAAGATATGTTATAACCTATATTATCAGCAAAAAACGTCTCAAATATATTTTTCACTACAATTAACAACATTGGCTCAGGTAATGAAATTGAGTAGACTGATAATCCATTTCACAAATTAATAGCATTACAACACTTAACAACACTATTATGGTTTATTATTAATTACATTTTTTAATAGGAGTTTTATATGCTGCGTTTTATTACCCCACTTTTATTATGTTCCTTTCTATTTGCCTGTACGGCGACTCCAGTGTCTGACTATGCTCTAAGCCATGACTTCTCTCAATATAAAACATTTACTTTTGTTACTTCACCTGAGAAGAGTGTATCAAGCATTGATAGCAAACGAATAGAAAATGAAACCGCAGCCCAACTGAAAGTAAAAGGGCTTAGCCAGACAGAAACACAAAGTGCTGACTTACAAATAAACTATCGGCTAGAAATGACTACAGAGATCGAATCTAATGGTGGTACTTTCGGTTTTGGGATTGGCCTCGGTCGAGCGGGCATTGGTATGAGTACCCCCTCTAGTTACAATGAAAACCACTATAATAAACTAGTACTTGAGTTTATAAACCCTGCTAGCAAATCGATAATATGGCAGTCTATTTCTCAAAATAAATTGACTGAGACAATGTCAGCACAGCAACGAAATGATTTTATTGTTAAAGAAATTACCCTAATGCTCAGCGATTACCCACCACAAACTAAATAATCTTAGTTCAGGGTAATTAAAATAATCTAATAGCTTTTTTGTGCAGTGTTTGGAGTTACTGTAACAACAATACTGTCCAACCAAATTTGTTGGGTTCTCTTTTCAAAAACATAAACTCAACAACCACCTACTAAAGTAGGTGGTTTAGTTTTACGGACTAAAGTCCGGATACGGGTCAAAGACCCGTTGAATTAACCTTCCGTTCTAAAGTTATCGTCACCTTTAACTTCAAAGTGGTGTTCTAGACATTCTTTAATCATTTCTTCGGTAACATCTCCTGATGTTACACAGAAATATCCTCTGGCCCAGAAATGACGACATCAATATCTCTTTTTAAGATCTGGGAAACTTTCAAATAATTTAGCAGATGAACGCCCTTTAATTCTTCTCATTATTTCACTGGGTGCCATATTCGGTGGTGCTTAAACTAAAAGATGAACATGATCCTTACTCACAACTCCTTTTAAAATCTCAATTTCAAAGGCATTACATGTTTGCCGAACTAATTCTCTTACTTTCAAACCAACATCACCTTGTAATACTTGGTATCTAAATTTAGTAACAAAAACAAACTGATATTGAATTTTAAAAACTGTATAGCTGCCGTATCTATAATCCAGAACTACCTCCTAACACTAATAGAGAGATTATAGCTAAAGTCGATGGCTTTAACCTTTTAGGTAACTAATAAACTTTTTTCAATGAGTTTTCGCTTAAGTTCCGTGTGGTCAGGAAGATGGATACCAGTAATTCCATACTCTTCGGCTTTTTCTATATTCACAAGGGTATCATCGATGAAAGCAGTTTCTTCAGGAAGAAGATCATATCTGTTTAAGAGAGTATCGTATATATTTGAGTCAGGTTTTATAACATTTAATCCATCTTCATATGAAACTACTTTTCCATCAAAGTGTTTAAAAAAATTGTATTTTTCAAAGATCGCTTCAAATGGTTTTTTTGCAAAATTAGAAAGTATGTATAACTTATAGCCATTATCCTTGAGTTGTTTTACCAGAGGGGTATTGTGACTAAGCTCTGTAAAAAAAACTACTCTGGCATCCAAAATATCCCTTACTTCCTCTTTTTTTATTCTTCCTTTGGCAACTATTTTATTTATAGCCTGCTCTTCAGTTATTATTCCTCTGTCTAGATCTAGCCACTCCTCTCCCTTAAATATATCAAATAAATAAATTTCTCTAGTTTTCTTATCTATTCCAAGTTCTTTTAAATAAGTCTCTGGCTCGAAGTTAATCAATACTCTTCCGAGATCAAATATTATATTTTTTATCATTGTTAAAAACTCCTTCTAATTTTGATGTATCAGCATCATAAAAATTATTATCTATTTAAAAGAGTATAAATCTACATCCTATTTATCACTTAGGACAATTTCCTAGTTTTGCAGGAAAATTTTGTTGTATCTAACTTTTTATGTCATATCCACTAAAAAATTTTTAATAAAGCAATTTCACCTTGAACTGCTGAATTTTAAAGTATATTTTGCTTGGTTATTTATTCAACATCAAAAAGTCAAATAATATTTTGTGAATATTGAGATTGCAATTATTTAGAGCCCCATAACACATTGAAATTTAAAGCATTACAACAATTCAATAACCACCTACTAAAGTTCGGAATTTTCGTCACCTTTAATTTCAAAGTGGTGCTCTAGATATTCTTTAATCATTTCTTCGGTAACATCTCCTGATGTCACACAGAAATTTCCCCTAGCCCAGAAATGGCCCCCCAAATATCTCTTTTAAGATCAGGGAAACTTTGAAATTCGCGGATGAACGCCCTTTAATTCTCCTAATTATTTCACTGGGTACCATATTTGGTGGCGCTGAAACTAATAGATGAACATACTCCTTACTCACAATGCCTTTTAAAATCTCAATTTAAAAGGCATGTTGCCGAACTAATTCTTTTACTTTTAAACCAACATCACATTGTAATACTTAACATCTATATTTAGTCTCAAAAACAAAGTGATATTGAATTTTAAAAACTGTATGGCTGCCGTATCTATAATCCATAACAACCTCCTAACACTAATAAGGAGATTATAGCTAAAGCTGACCGACTAGAGCCGATGATTTTAACCTTTTAGGTGACTAATAAATTTAAGCTAATAACTTGAAATAGATGGTTCTGGATTTTATGTTATTTGATGTTTATTAAGCGGTGTAGACTAATAAGCAAAGTTATGACTAAAATTACTGATGATATTGATCAAAAGGGATGGGCTGCATTTGCTGGCTTAGTAAATGATTAGCTATCTTTAGTCATAACTAAAACATGTGAAAAATTAACTATTAGCCCTTTATAATTCATAACATATATTTATCAGCTAATGCTGTAATACATAAAGTTAAGCATTGATAGTAACAAGGAAATGATTGGTTCGGAAATCCTGATTTAAATAAAGTCACCAAGCCTTTATATGAAAAAGAATAAATCAAACAAAAAGTTTTTCTATTTAAAAAACTTCATAATATGAGGTAAACCGATCAAGGGATCGGATGCAATAGCTATTACATAACACTAAAAAGGTGAACAATCTAGATTGTTAAAACCTCACTTAACTGTGTTGTGAGTTTTGCAGTGAGAGTAATTATTCCTCTGAAACTCAGATATTATTAGCGACAATTTTTCCTGTTCGACATATAAAACATCATTTATTCCTTTAGTATTACTACTTACATTCATTAATATCTAAGGTATCTGCCGACAGTTGTGCTTTTAAAAATGGTAGCAATACTAAGCCAATTGCGGCAGAGGCTATTGCAATGACTATGAAAAAACCGTCCCATTGATAATTTTCGATAACAAGTGCTAGTGGATAGCCTGCTATAGCAGCTCCAATATAAGCAAACAGACCTATAAATCCTGTAGAAGCACCTGGCGCATTTTTATGAGAACATTCGGCAGCCGCCATACAAATAAGCATGATCGGACCACAAACAAAAAATCCGATAGTAAAAAAACACCCTGCCTGCAGGATATATATGCTTGTAGGCATTAGCCAAAGTGCAGTTACGGAGAAAAATATACCAATAGAAAAAAGTAAAGTAATTAGAATTCGATTACCATTAAATAACAAATCGGCTCCTCTTCCTGCGACAAGAACGCCAGCAAAACCTCCCACCTCAGACATTACTAACACGGAATTTGCTGTGATCAAGTCGTAACCATATTGTTCTGTTAAGTACAGGTTCCCCCAGTCATTGATTGCAATTCTAACAATGTAAACAAGTGTGTAACTAAAAGCTAATAACCAAATATATTTATTGGAAAAAACGTATTCTCTAACTATTTCTCGATAACTTAGTTCTTGTCCAAGGGCTTCATGAGCAAGTTCCAATTTGTCATTTCGCCACTTTCCTACTGTAGGTAAACCCATTGTGGTTGGCTTATCTCGTAAACGCCAACATAGAAATATGCCAATCAATACACCACAAATACCAGGTATAATCATTCCTTCGCGCCAGCCATAATGCAATGTCAAATAACCTATTAATATCGCTAAAAATACGGTTCCAACGTTATGTGCTGTATTCCATATTGACCACCAAACTCCCCTTTCTGATCGCGAGTACCATGTAGTCAATAATTTAGAGCAAGAAGACCATCCGCACCCTTGAAACACGGCATTTAATATCCATAATGCAGCAAACATGGAAATAGAACTTGAAAATCCGCAAAGTATATTAATAATACCCGCTACAATGAGCCCTATCCCCATAAAATATCTTGGGTTAGAGTTATCTGAGATGAAACCAGAGAAGAACTTAGAAAGTCCATATGTAACGTAGAAGAGTGTGCCTATAAATCCAATATCAGCTTTATCCAAACCAAAATCGGTGATTAATGCAGGCATGACATAGTTAAAACTCTTACGCGTAAAATAGAAACCCGCATATCCAACATATAGGTTAAATAACATATGAAGTCGCCAGTGTTGATACAATGAATCTATTTTAGATTTACTCTCAATCAGAGGAATATCTGAGTTTGTTTTTAAAATACTAATCATCAGTTTATGTTAACTTCCCAAATCATATCAATAAAAGTAAAAGTAGATAATAGTTAAAAAGATGGCAGTATTACGGTTAATCTTGTGCCGTATTTCTGTTCAATTTCATGCGAGGTAATACTAAAATCTCCACCTAAGGCCTGAACTCTTTCTTGAATACCAACTAATCCAAAACCATGGTTTTTATCTGTTTCTTTTAAACCAATACCATTATCAGCAATAATTAAATAATATTTAGATTCCTTATCCATAGTTTTTTTAAATAATGAAATCGTTACCTCTGATGCTTGAGCATATTTTATTATGTTATTTAATGACTCCTGGCAAATACGAAATAAAGTGGCACTGAGCGTATCATTTAAATAATGCTCTGCTATATCATAATGTATAAATGTCTCGATTTTTTGAGAGCTAAATTCAAGCTCCGTGATTAACTGGCGAATGGCACCTTCAAGACCAAGTTCGTCTAATACTTTAGGCCTCAAACGATTTAGTAGCCCTCGAGTAGTATCATAAATATTAAGTGATAGTTGCTCTATCGTTTGTGCGTGATTATGCTTTTTTACTATATTATCAATACGTTGAAGAATGTTAGCTTGAGTTCTTATTGCTGTAATATTTTGACCGATTTCATCGTGAAGCTCTCTTGCTATATCACGGCGTACATCCTCTTCAGCTTTTACTAATTGTTTTGCTATGCTTTTATTTCTATCAAGCTCTTGCATTAATTGAGTATTTAGATCCCTTTGACGCTGTACCCCTACCCCTAATAAAATCCCAGTAAGGGTTTGAGCAGATAAGGATAAAAGTAAATCATCCATAGAATGTCCGGCATTTGTTTGTGTCACCATTAGCGCAATACTGTTAAATGAAGTTGCTAATAGCGCACCTTGCCAACCATAACGATATGCTAATAACACTATCGGGATTGCCAAACAAAATGGTGCAAATCTACGCAACTCTTCTGGTAATCCTGCTTGAGCAAAGACGTTCACAACAAAGAGCAACAAATAGAGAAAAAGATGACGATTTCGCAAGTCGAACTGTTCATTTATAAAGTCAGCAGTCAATTGATTCCATGAGTTTTGAAATAAATAACTCCATATCAAATAGCAACTAGGAGCAAGCATTATACCTCCTGTAATACTACACAAAAAAGCACTCCATAAGTCATCGTAATATAACGCATAACAAATAGTATTGGTCATAGATAATACAAGAATAACCAAACCTATAATGCGTAGGCGTTTCCATTGACTACCATTGTAGTGATTATGCGCGACATTAAGAATAGGAATACTAATAAGACTTGCTCCTATCAGGAACCCCCATTCTGAGCTGTTAAACAAAACAATGAGCCCTGCAATTAAGGCTAGTTCAGCTCCGTAAATAGAAACCCAATATTTTTTGGGACAGTGTAAAATAACACCAATTCTAAAACCAAATGGAAAGAGTAGAACTGCAAATTCAGAGAGTTCTACAAAGTGATTAGATAATACCCAAAGACAAAACAGGCAGCACAAAATAAGAAGCCAAGTATAAACCAAAGTAGTTATATACCCACTCATTAGATCCACTCTAAATCAAAGTATTTAGCAAGTTTTACATTATTTTCCACATTCAACTTATCCATTGCGTTGGCTCGATGAATATGCACAGTTTTGGGACTTAACCCTAATTTTATTGCTATGTTCTTGATATCTAGACCTTGGGCTAGCAACTCCCCAACTTGATGCTCTCTTTTTGTTAGCTGTTTAAAACAATCAATTCGGGATCTATTGGCAAATTTGATAGCTAATTCAGGGGGTAAATATTGACGACCTTTTGCTACTGTTCTCACCGCAAGAAGCATTTCATTAGGACTACAGCGTTTGCTAAGAAATCCTTTTGCGCCAAGTCCGAAAGCTTTTTCGACCATTGTCACTGACTCATGAACACTTAGCATAATACAATCTATCTTATTTGATATTTCAGAAAGCAATTCCAATCCATTTTTATCTGGCATAGATATATCCAAAATACAGATCTGAGCATTGTTAGTTTCTAGTCCATCACTCGCTTCATCGGCAGAACCATATTCACCTACGACTTCAATATCTTTTTCCATAGAAAGTAACTGTGCAAATCCTGAGCGCACAATTACATGATCGTCAATAAGGGCGAGTTTAATCATAATTGATCTTCTAATATTAAATAATTAGCCAAGAAACATACTCTTAAAAATTAAGCTCCTCAAGGTGAATTCACTTATAAAGCGTTATTTCAAAAAAAACAGGCTATGCATCACACAAAGAAAAATTGCCTGAAAAACTAGGAAATCCTCCTAATTGATAATTTTAATTTAGATTTAAAGTCTTATTTCAACATTACTTGTTTATTTAACACCTTGGTAAACATCTAAAAAAACCTATTTCTGTAAATTTTAATAGGTTTTACTTGGTATTCCATGTCTATTAATGACAAGGAATAAATTATTTCTTAAGTCTAAACAAATAGGTTAACAACCATGATTAAGAACATTATAAACTTTTTTAAAGCTGGTTCGGCTAGTAAGAATAAAGTAACCAACAAAGAGAAAATACGGAAAGAACATTCACGCCATATGTGGATGGCTATATTTGGAACAACAATTGGTTACGGTTTGTTTTACGTAGCTCGATTAAGTATGTCTGTTGTTAAAAAGCCAATGCTAGATGAAGGGTTTTTAACGACTACAGAGCTAGGGATAATTGGTTCTGCTCTGTTCTTTGCATACGCATTTGGTAAGTTTACTAATGGCTTTTTGGCTGACCGTGCAAATGTAAAGCGCTTCATGGCCTTTGGTCTACTTATATCGGCTTTGATAAATTTAGCTCTTGGCTTTACTTCTGCATTTTGGTTGTTTGTTGTGCTATGGGGGGCGAATGGTTGGTTTCAATCTATGGGGGCTGCACCCGCGATAGCTTCTCTGACTAATTGGGTTCCTAAGAAGCGAATGGGAACTATATATGGCTGGTTTAGTATAAGTCATAATATTGGCGAAGGTTTGAGCTTTGTATGTACAGCTCTTCTTGTTGGTGCTTTCGGGTGGCGTTGGGGATTTGTCGGGGCAGCTGCGGCTGCGGCTGTCGGTTCTTTATTTTTATATTTTATGCTTTCTGATAAACCTAAAACATATGGTCTTCCACCAGTTGATTCAGATATAAACGAACCTACTGAAGAGAAAATTGAAGCTCCCTCAAATTCAAAAACTACAGGTCAACAACAACTGGCTGTACTGAAAAACCCGCTAGTATGGCTAGTTGGTATAAGTAGTGCGTTAATGTATGTTAGCCGTTATGCGATCAATAGCTGGGCAATACTATTTTTGCAAGAACAAAAAGGTTATGAATTGTTAGGTGCTAGTGGTGTAATGTCGATATATGCTGGAGTTGGTATATTTGGGTCTATTAGCTCTGGTTGGATATCTGATACTTTATTCAATTCTAAACGTGGACCGGTAACTATTTTCTATGGTTTGCTTCAAACAATCGGTATGTGTTTGGTTTTCTATAGCCCAGATAACTATTTTTGGGCTGATAAGCTAGGTATGGGTTTATTTGGTTTTGCAACTGGTGGTTTATTAGTTCTATTAGGCGGTTTAATTGCAGTAGATATTGCAGGTAAAAAAGCAGCTGGGGCAGCTATGGGTGTCATTGGTATTTTTAGTTACATTGGTGCGGGTTGCCAAGAGTGGTTGAGTGGGTCATTGATCACTTCATCTGTTATGATCATTGATGGTTCTGAAAAAACCGTATATGACTTTTCTACAGCAATTACATTTTGGGTAGGGGCTTCAGTTGCATCAATGCTCCTGGCAATGCTGTATTTCTATCTACAAAGTCGTAAAAACAACAACTTATTAGAAAACGATATTGTTCAAACTCTTCGTACCTAAGATGTTTATGGAATGCTAAACTATATTGTTATTTAATAATAACAGTCTGACGAGTGCCTTAAAAAGTTCTGAAATCCGATACTTAGTAATTAATATCGGATTTTTTATGAACTGTAATTTAACTTGTACACTACGTATTAAAACAGTTCAGAATGTGACAATCAATTTCGCTCGTAAGTATCATCTATTATTTCGACATTTTTATTTTTTAAAGACCTAAATACAACCGACCTTAGATGAACAATGTAATCAAACTACATTATTAAATTTTATGTCAAAGTATGGTTGTAGCTATATTATTATCACATTAAGTATATGCGGTCTGCACTAACTACCAATTGCTTTTTTTACATACACATCAAAACGGTTTTTCTTTGTCTTAATGCTCATACTTGGTTTTTTATCATTCAAAAACGGTGCATAGTCAGGTCGCTTCACCACTACTCTATATTTAGCAGCTGCTAAGGCAACATCTAATAAATCATCGGCATCTAAATCAGCACCGACTACTCCCTGGAAAACGCGCATCTCTTTTTTGACGAGTGCAGATTTCTTTTTATGCGGAAACATCGGATCTAAGTACACAACATCAGCTTGATGTTGTTGTAAATACTCGTATCCACTAGCATGGGTTAAGCGCATACGTTGTTGCATCCACTCGCCAATTTCAGCATCTAAATAAGCGCGCTCCAAACCGTCTTCCAATAAAGCAGCCGCAACTGGCGAACGCTCTACCATATCTACATTACAGCCCAGTGAAGCAAGCACAAAAGCGTCACGTCCTAGACCTGCTGTTGCATCAATTACATGTAATGTAACACCTGCTTTAACACCGATGGCTTTAGCAATTGACTGCCCTTTTCCGCCACCAAATTTCCTACGATGTGCGACGGCACCAGAAGCAAAGTCAACAAAGACTAAACCTTGTTGGCTATCATCCAACTGCTCAAGTGCTAAATGCTCCGGCAATAATCGTAATTGAAATAATTCACTTCGAAGAGCGGTAAAACCCCATTTCTCGCGTAATTTTTTAGCTTTAGGTGCTAGAATATTCTCGTTACAGACTAATGTGATATCCATTAAAAATCATCCTCATACAATGACTCTGATAATAACGCCATCATATCAATAGGCACAGGTTTGCCTAAGTGGTAGCCCTGCGCAAAATCGACACCAATTTCATTTAATTTTTCGATAATCTCTTCACTCTCTACATATTCAGCGATGGTTTTTTTACCAAATAAATGACTCAATTCATGGATCGTTTTAACAATACCAAAATCCTGAGCATCATTTGCCATGTCTTTAACAAAAACCCCATCTATTTTCAGGTAATCAACATTCAACCGTTTAAGATAACCAAATGACGATAAGCCAGTACCAAAGTCATCTAATGCTAACTTACAACCTAATTTTTTTAATGAATTAATTAATTTAGCTGCATTGCTAAAGTTGCCTATTGCCACGGTTTCTGTGATTTCAAAACAAAGTTTTTCCAACGGTAGTGATGAATGACTTAATAGCGTTACAAGATCTTCAATAAACTTTGGATCACCGAGTGACTGACCAGATAAATTAATAGAACACATATTTAATTTAAATACATGCTCAGGATGATTTTTTAACCAGTTAATGGTTTTAGTGATAATAATCATATCGATTTTATCAGCTAGATTGTAACTCTCAGCTATCGGGATAAATTTTGCAGGCGGAGCAAGTTCACCATTTTCGTCTATCATCCGAGTTAATATTTCATAATGTAGGTAATCATCGCTGCCACTCACAGGTTTGATCAATTGAGCATAAAGACAAAATCGAGACTCATCTCGTAACGCATCTTGTACTTTATTAACCCACACGACATCTTCACGACGAAGTTCTTCCTGTTTATCTTCTTCGTAGATATGGATCCTATTTCGTCCAGATTGTTTTGCGGTATAACATGCGCTATCAACACAACTTAATGCATGTACACCACCACGACCAAGTTCTGTAAACTCAGCAAGCCCAATACTAACTCCTAATGAGAAATGATTACCTTCCCATAAAAAATAATGTTTGCCGATTGCTGAGATTATCTTTTCTGCCGATTTATTAGCAACGTCAAGTTCGGTTTGAGGAAAAATAATAGCAAACTCGTCACCACCTAATCGAGCAACCATTGCGTTAGCAGGAACACTTTCATTGAGAATAGTCGCAATTTGTCTTAATACTTCATCGCCGGCGTGATGCCCGCAGGTATCGTTGATAATTTTGAATTTATCCATATCCAAATACATCAAACAACAAGGTGATTTATGCGTGTCTATTTTATCTAAGTTTTTGTCTAATTGACTTTCAAAAAACAATCTATTTTTCAATCCAGTTAAATAGTCATGTGATGCACGATAATTTAACTCTTTAGACAGTTCATAGCGCTCAGTGATATTTTCACACACTAAAAAGTATTGATCATGACCATCGATTTTTCGTACACGTTCATTGATCCAAATTTTACGGCCATTCTTTGTCGAATAAGATACTTCACGAGATAACAACATGCCTTCTTGTTCTTCACATTCTGCTAGGTAATTTTTTAAATCTGTGAGATTTACTAATTCTGAATACAGGGTGACAAGGTTACGGCCAATTAATTCACCGTCATAATAACCTAACAAATTACAGCCAAATTTATTACAGGATAAAATTAACCCTTGGGCATTGAGCATTAACAACATCGAAGGACTTTCATCTAATAATAAGTTAGAACGCTTGTTCGCTTTTTCAACTTCCTCTTCAACCGCTTTAATACCACTAATGTCCCTAGCTTCTACAATAATTGAGGTTGTTTCGTTACCATGTAATACTTCATTTTTTACCGGTTGAATAAACACATCGAAAGCATGCTTTAATTTATTTTTATCAATTAATCCACATTCAAAACGCGCTGTTTTACCAACCCTTGCTTGCCCCATGGCAGACTTTAATTTTTTCTTACTCTCAGCATCATTTTGCCACCAAAGAGTGTCCCATAAGAGGCTTCCCGTCACTTCCCCTTCTTGCATTTGTACAAAGTCTAAAGCAGTTTGATTGACCATTTTAATTTCACCAACCAAATCAAGCATAAAAATAAAATCGTAGGAGATATTAAAAATATTGATGACGCGATCGTGTTTAGTTTCAACTAAAGCAGTATTCTGTACTAACTTTAAATATTTACGCCATCCCCAAAAAAATAGACAAAGAAAGCTAAGGATAATAAATGATAGGGTTAACAAACTAAAATCTGCTTTATATTTATTCTCTTTTTTATTAATAATACGATAGCCAATCGGGACATCACTTTCCTGTAATCCCCAACGTAATAGCTCTGGATATTGAATAATATACTTATTACTCAAAATAACTTGGACGGGTAAATGTTCTATCTTAGCACCGAGTTTTATTTGCAATACTTTATCAGCAGCGGCTTGACCTTGCGCAAAGCCACTTGTCACTACACCACCAATGACTCCTTCCATCAAATCATGTTGGTTAATAACAAATAATGGCACTCTTGCCGTAGCTGTTATTGCTTTTAAAACTTCAGTGCGATTAATAAAGAAGCCGTCTTTATCACGAGAAAAGTCATCAAATATAATCACAGAGTCGCTAGCGATATTATTAATTTTATTTAATAAAGATGTTTCACTCTCGTTATTAAGAATGTTTAGGGTGGGTTCTAACCGTAGTGATAATTGTTGAATATCTTGTTCAGAGATTTGACGAGCAAGCGTACGGCCAGTAATAAGGTAGATATCCGTTGTTAGCGGAAATAATTGTGTAGATAGGCGCATTGTTTCAAAAATATTTTCTGATTCTACAATCGCAGATATTTTATGCGTAAAGGCTGGTAGTGAAGTATCGCTATTTTTAATACCAGTAAAAACAATGGGCGTGTTAACAAACAACCTTTCCCCGTATTGTTGTACTAGCTTTAATGCATTTTCACCACTAACGATAATCGCATCAAAATTTCTGGTATCAAACTTTCTAGATAAAAAATCGACTTGCTGTATCAGGGCTTGCTCTCCCATCACTTGGTTGCTATCAAGGTATGATACATACAAAGAAATATTGCTATCTTTAAATTTATCTTCAATGCCCTTTTGAATTTCACGGGTTTGTTCATTACCTTGATAACCTGAATGCAATACTAAAACTTCACTAGAAAGCGCATTATCAGCATAAACACATGAGCATAAGAAAATGCCCACAAACATGATTTTTTCAAAGGTAGCTTTAAAGAACGTCAATATAATTTCCAAATCAAAATATATGATCACTGAATGTATTATTTTACTTAAATACTAAATCAGCCTGATAAATTAAAGTAGTCTATAAGTGAATAACTATCCACTTAAAACTATATTACTTGCTGTTTTTATTACACTATTTTGATTAAATACAGATTATTAAGGCAAAAAAAACCAGTCAAACGACTGGTTTTTTGTAACAAAGTAACTTTAAAGCGGGGTAATTATATATAACAAATCACCGCTTGATACTTGTTGCCCATTTGCATTGATAATGCGCTCTACACGGAACTTAGTTTTTGCATCATAAAGCACTGCATCTTTACGATTAAAGCTTGCTAGCGTTAGAGGTGAGAACATTTTCATTGCTTCCATTAAACCTAATGTTTGTTCAACATTAACAATGTCACCTTCTAATACAAAATCAGGCTCAGCTGGTGAAGACGCTCGGTAGAAAATACCAGCACTTTGTGCAATTACTTTCAGCTCATTACTACCATCAACTTGGATAGACTCAGCAACACCTTCAAGACCAGAGGCAGCTGACGCTTCCATTTCATCTATCATCACTTGTTGGTCAAGTTTAGCCATGAATTTAGGTAAGTAAGTGGTATCGTATTCACCATTTATGAAAGTGTCATCTTTTAGGATGCGTTTCAATAATGGAATATTAGTCGCGATACCTTTAATACTTACTTTATCTAAGAACTCAAGTAACTTAGCAATAGTATCGTTACGATCTTCACCATGACAAATAAATTGTGCCACTAAACTATCGTAGTATGGAGAAACTTCTTTCCCCGTAGCAATCATCGACATCACTTCAACATCGTCTTGCTCAGGAATGATACATTCAGAAACTTTACCAGGGTAAGGCAATAGCTGCATGATGCCATCAGAATCTAAGCCAGCTTTCTCAGCCGTTACGCGCACTTCAATTGCATAACCTTTTTTCTGTGGCGTCAGCTCAGAAATGTCACAACCAGAAGCAATATCGTACTGTGCTTTTACAATATCAATACATGATGTTGCTTCAGTTACTGGATGCTCAACTTGTAAGCGAGTATTCATTTCCATAAAGTAGATGTCATTTGCATCTAAATCGTAAATAAACTCAACCGTACCTGCGCCCATGTAATCTACTGCATCAGCAAGAGCAGCAGTATGCTTAAGCGCTTCTTTTTCTAATTTTTCAGGCAACATAGTTGAAGCAGACTCTTCAACTACTTTTTGGTTATTACGTTGCACTGAACAATCACGAATACCTAATACTTTAGTATTGCCAAATTTATCACGTAATAATTGCACTTCAATATGACGTAAAGAAGTTATGTATTTCTCTAGGTATAAGTCACCATTACCAAATGCACTTCGTGCTTCAGCAGATACTTGGTTAAAGCCAGCAAACATATCTTCAGCTTTTTCAATAACCAAAATACCTTTACCACCACCACCGTTTACTGCTTTCAATAAAACTGGGTAACCCATATTATTAGCAATATCTAAAGCTTGTTCTGCACCGGTTAAAATACCGTGAGAACCAGGTACTACAGGCACACCATTAGCTTGTGCTGTTTTAATTGCGTTTGACTTATTACCCATCGTTAGCATGCTGTTCATGCTTGGACCAACAAAGTTGATATCATGGCTAATACATAAGTCTGCAAAATGCGGACTTTCAGATAAGAAACCAATACCAGGGTGTAATGCGTCAACTTGTTCGTATTCAGCTACTTTTATTACTGAGCTTGCATTTAAGTAACTTTCATCTGAAGTATTACCACCTAAACAAACTAGTTTATCGCCTTCACCTAGCATATCTGCAGGAACAGAAGTCATATCAGGGTCAGAAGCCACTAAAACAACATTAATATTGTTAGCTTTGGCAATACGAATCAATTTAACAGCAGTACAACCACGCGCATGTATTAATACTTTTTTAACGGGATGCATTAACTGACGAGGATCAGATTTAGAGAATTTCTCTTCTTCGATATCACAGACAGGTATAAAGCCAGACAATGCACGGTTAATTGTTTCTTCAACAGTGATAACAGGCATTGGCATGTTTTCATCAATATCACGTAACTTGTCATTCAAGTCATCAGAGAATGGGTTGATAACTAAACCATCCATAGCACCAGGTACACGTGATAAGTAGTTAGATAATGTAGACGTTGATGGCAAATACGCAGGTACAACCATTTGACCAGCAAATGGCATATTAGTACCAGAAAGGTAATAAGTTTGTGCCATTGGGTGAGTTACAAAACTTGCTTGTGCTCCACCAGTACAATCCCCGTAACCAAACATAACAATAGGTAAGTCGTTATCACGAATAAAACGCGTAATACGGTCATTAACTACTGACATTGAGAATAGTGCTGCAGCACCTTCTTTAGTTTGCATACCACCAGAACTAATGAAAGCCACAACAGGTAAATGTTGTTTTGCACATTTAACCAATAGTGCACAGAACTTCTCTGCACTGGCCATATCAAAAGCACCCGCTTGGAAAGATAGATTAGAAACAGCAACACCAACACGCTGTGTTTCGCCACTTTCTAATTTAAACTCACCCGTACCCGTGATCAATCCACATGGTTTGATGTTTCTATCTAACGCATCTTCTACAGATAGACGGAAACCAGGGAACTCTAATAGGTTTGCTGTCATTAAGTCAGCACGAGACTCTTTGAAGTTAGTAAAGAATTTCTGAATAATCGCTTCATGAGAATTATTCTTTTTGTTTTTTTCTGAACGTAATACAGCTTGAATCAATAGATCTTGATAACCCATTGTTAAACGGTTCCAGAAATCTTTACGACGTCCGATTCTTACAGGGTTAATTGCACCATTGTAAGAGCTTTCGTCATCACGACTGTTGTAGTATTCAGGTAATAGTTTTTCGAACAAGTAGGTCAAAATAACAAATAAACTAGAGTTCATTTGTGGCGCACCAATACTCTTCCATTCTTCCACTTTAGCAAGAATTTCACCACGCTCAGACTGCTCGGTGAAGTATTGTAACCATGCATTAAAAGTAACTTTTAATTGCTCGTAATCATCATCACTGACTTTGTTTAGTGCAGTCTTTAATGAACTACGCACCAATGATGAAACCGATTGACGAGAAAGTTCTTTTGTCGCCATTGCTTCTTTAGCAATAGAGGCTAAGTTGCCCATTGTATTGTCATAAAGTGCGTTAAACACCAGCATATGACGACAATGTATAATGAAGCATTCACGCGTTTCAGTGTGTGAAACAACATCAATGATATCAAGCTCTGCTAATTCAGGAAATGAATCCGTCATTGGCATCGTTTTTTCATCTTCTAAATGTTTAATTAGAGAATGAAAGTTATTTTCAGCACTGGTTTTCCAACGGTTATACAATGACCAAGTTAGGTTGATCATTAATGTACTACGTGCGTTATCATAGTTTGCTTTTGGCTCACCTAAGATAAGCTTAGTAATTACGTTACGCTCAACACCTTTATCTTCACGTTTTTGTAGGAATGTTTTCCAATTTTTATTCAGTCTATCATCGTAAATTAACTTATCTGGGTTTTCTAACCAGTTTAAGAATACTTGCTTACGATCTGCTTCAATACGGGCTTTCAAATCACCTTCTGGTACCGTTAATTTAGATAAACGGCCATATTCGTTCTTTTGAATCGCTTTAATACGAGAGCGTAACGTCAAGTAACGCATGTAGCGGTAAGTAGTACCAAATGCATTATTATGTGACGTTGGGTTTTTAGCTAATAGCTGAGCATCCGTTGCATTTTCTATCGCTAGTAGCTTGCTTGAAGGTTCAAGGTAACGCGAAAGACTACGGTTATAATGTTCTAAAATATCAGGATGCTTACGTACAAATTCAACTGATTTTGACTCAATCGATAAAATACCAGAAATAATCGCTTTCTGAAGGTTGTGTTGACGCTCATCTTGGTCAACAGGCGAGTAATCAACAATACCGTCGATACAGCCCATTTCATAAAGCTCTTCTGGTGATACACCAACAGACTGAGCACATTCCTGCCAAGACAAGTTGTATTTACGCGCAATACTTTGTAAACCTTTAGGTTGAATAGTATTAAAAATACCATCACGTACCGATAACAATATATTAGCCGTTGCTAATGGAATAGCGCCACCAGAATAACCGACACCCACCACTATACCGATAGTAGGAACATCAACATTGGCACTTTCAGTGATCATTTGTGAAATACTGTGCGCTTGGTTTTGACTATTCGCCGCTTCTCCAGCGTCAGCTCCCGGCGTGTCGATTAAGTACACAATCGGTAATGACATATCTGCAAACTTACGGATCGCTTTACTTGCTGCTAGATGGTGTTCAGGCATCCAAGCACCATTATTTGAACTACGCTCCTGTGCAATTAGACCAATACGACGGCTGTAACCGCCAAAATCCAATTCCATTTCTGCAGAATAAAAGGCTCCGTTTAGTTGTTCGGTAATGATTTTACCGTTAAACCCTTCAATAATAGTTTTTGAACCAGGTCGCTTATTACTCTCAGCCGGTGTTACCGTACGTGCAATATAAGCATCAACATCCAATTTTTTGATAGTAGCCAGATTTGATTTAATACGCTGCTTATCAATAAGACCTTCTACACCATCTGTATTTGACGGTAATGAATTATCTGGAAATAGAGAAAAGTCTTTTGCGATTTGCTCAGCATGAATAAATAGCGGATCTGCAATATTATTCACTTCAAACTGAGAAGATGAAGGTTTTCCTGTCATATAATTACCCTTACAAGAAAGTGATGGAAAAAATAAATGTCGTAATTTACAACTTATTAGCATTTGATTCCACTATTGAACTCTAATCAATATAAATCATTTGCGAATAAGTTGCATATTGTGAAGCTTGAGCTAGATATTAGCTTGAATATATAACTATTCTCTTCTATTGGGTGTAAAAAAACAACAAAATAGGAATCGTTATGTCAAGTTGTGAAGTCAAGCTTAAAGCATATAATCTTCAGGAAGTTCGATTTGTGCGACACCCGTTGCGATAGCAGCACGTGCAACAGCACCAGCAACACTTTTCAATAGACGAGGATCCATAGGTTTAGGAATAATATAATTTTTACCAAAATCGAGTGATTCATAACCACTTGCTTTAAGTACAGACTCTGGTACTGGCAGTTTTGCAATCGCACGAATTGCATTAACAGCAGCGACTTTCATTTCATCATTGATATCCGTTGCACGAACATCTAAAGCACCACGGAAGATGAATGGAAAACAAAGTACATTATTAACTTGGTTAGGGTAATCACTGCGTCCTGTCGCCATGATTAAATCATCACGTACTGAGTGTGCTAAATCAGGGTTAATCTCAGGATCTGGATTTGAGCAAGCAAAAATAACTGGATTCGGAGCCATTAGTTTAACATCGTCAGCACCTAATACATTCGGGCCAGATACGCCCACAAATACGTCTGCACCACAAATAACATCTTGCAAAGTGCGTTGGTCAGTATTATTGGCAAAACGTTGTTTATATTCATTGATATCGTCACGACGAGTATGGATAACCCCTTTACGATCCAACATGTAAATCTTTTCACGCAATGCGCCACATTTAATCAATAATTCCATACAAGCAATGGCTGCTGCGCCAGCGCCCATACAGACAATTTTCGACTCTTCAATTTTTTTACCTTGAATGTCTAACGCATTGATCATTGCAGCTGCAGTTACAATTGCAGTACCGTGCTGGTCATCGTGGAAAACAGGAATATTACAGCGTTGCTTTAGCTCTTTTTCAATTTCAAAACACTCAGGTGCTTTAATATCTTCAAGGTTAATACCACCAAAGGTATCTGCGATATTAGCGACAGTATTAATAAACTCTTCTGGTGTGCGATGCTTTACTTCAATATCAACCGCATCAAGGTTCGCAAAGCGTTTAAAGAGTAATGCTTTACCTTCCATTACAGGCTTTGAAGCTAACGGGCCTAAATTACCTAGACCTAAAATAGCAGTACCATTAGTGATCACAGCAACTAAATTACCTTTAGCTGTATATTTATAAACATCATCAGGGTTAGCCGCAATCTCTCTCACCGGCTCGGCAACACCTGGACTATATGCTAATGATAAATCTTCAGCTGTTTCAGCTGAAGTTGTAAGCTCTACGCTAATTTTTCCTGGTTTAGGAAAAGCGTGGTAATCAAGGGCTTGCTGGCGAAAATCTGACATCTATAAATTCCATTCGAATAGGCTAAATTGCTTATAAAAGATAAGCATAAAAATAAAAGTGTGATGATAGTCAAATTTTAACCAAAATCACAGAGCTAATTAGCAGTATTGTAGCAGCTCAAACAGGGTAAGGTTGTATTGGAAGGCAATTTTTAGAAAAAAAGTAAATTTCAGGTTTACAGATACAAAAAAAGCACCCTAAGGTGCTTTTTAAAAACGTGGTAGTTATCTTATTTAGAAGATAAAGCACCGAAACGTTTTTTGAACTTGTCAATACGACCGCCAGTATCAACAACGCGTTGAGTACCAGTGTAGAATGGGTGACAAGCTGAACAAATATCTAAAGTTAACTCTTCTTTACCAAGCGTAGAACCAACTTTAATAACGTTACCACATGAACAAGTAGCAGTAACTAATTTGTATTCTGGGTGAATTTCTTTTCTCATTGGGAAAACCTCTATTTAGGCCGTGTCGCTGCTCAGCTTGAATGAATTATTTCACTCAACAAAGTACCACACGTATTTTCATTAAATTTCAGGTTGCGGATTGTATAGTAATGGATAATAAAAGTACAACTTAAAATAACCAAAAATAACAACTTTATTCCCAGCATTAAAAAAGCTTAATGACATTCATTATTTTCTTATTATTATCATGCAGATACAAAACCATCAAGCCCTTAGGAGAGTACATGGTAGGTATAAACGAGAAGCATAGATTATAGGTATAAAAATAAAATGTAGATAAGTATAAATTGATTAATTTAGAATACTTAAACAGAACCCTTCTCGTAAACAGGTTACAATGTTTAATCCTAATTATGTATTCACTTAAAACAGATCTTCTATGACTCAATTAATAATTTGCAGAGTGGCACTGGCAATTCCTTTACATAAGCAATTTGATTACTTACTTCCAGCCTACCTCTACCCAGAGGACCTCACCTCATTAATTGGCAGTCGTGTGATAGTACCTTTCGGTGGTGGTCATCGGAAACAAGTGGGCGTGATCACTGCGACACCTGCGCAATCTGACTTTGCTATCGAAAAATTAAAATCCATCTCACAGTTATTGGATCAACAAGCACTATTAAGTGATAGCTTATATAAGTTATTAAATTGGGCAGCAGTCTATTATCAGCACCCTTTTGGCGATGTATTCCAACAAGCAATCCCTACTTTATTACGCAAAGGAAAACCCGCCACCTTTAAAGCGCAAGAATATTGGAAATTGAAACAAGCTAATAGTGATATTAGCCAGCTAACAAGAGCAAAAAAGCAATATCAAGCCGCACAACTATTACAAGTATCAGCACTCAGTTATGACCAATTAAAAGAGAACAATGTCAGCCGAGCGACATTAAATAGCCTACAAGAAAAGCAACTGGTCACACGATATGAAGAAATCCCTGCCAGCAATATTGAGTGGGCAGAATCATTACGAGAGCTACAGCAAAAACCTCAGTTAAGCACTGAACAAGCGATTGCGATCACCAGTGTGACGCAACAATTAAACCAATTTAAATGCTATTTGTTAGAAGGGATCACTGGCAGTGGCAAAACAGAAGTTTACCTTAATATATTGAAAGCGGTCTTAGAAAAAGGTCAACAAGCATTAATTATTGTGCCAGAAATTGGCTTAACACCACAGACCATTAAACGCTTCAAAGCGCGCTTTAATGTCCCCATCTATTTGAAACATTCCGCATTAAACGAACAGCAACAACTAGAAACTTGGCTGCACGCTAAGCAAGGTAGTGCTGCGATTGTGATTGGGACTCGAAGTGCCATTTTTAGTGATTTTAAAAACCTTGGGTTAATTATTTTAGATGAAGAACATGATGCCTCTTTTAAACAACAAGATAGCTTTCGTTATCACGCTCGAGATTTTGCGATCAAACGCGCCTCTCAAGAAAATATTCCTATTCTACTCGGGTCGGCGACTCCTGCTTTTGAATCACTTAATAATGCGTTATCAGGGCGTTACCACCATCTGTTTTTGACACATCGCGCAGGCAATGCAACTCCACCTAGAAATGATTTGATTAATCTGACCGGTTTACCGCTTAAATCAGGGTTATCACCACAATTAATCGAACTGATGCAGCAACATCTTGATAAAAACAATCAAGTTATTTTATTTTTAAATCGCCGTGGTTACGCTCCTGTTTTAATGTGTCATGAATGTGGGTGGTTGGCAAAATGTGAGCGGTGTGATGCTTTTTACACTTATCATAAAAGTGCAAACTATCTACATTGTCATCACTGTATGGCGACACATCCAGTACCCGAACAATGCCATGATTGTGGCTCTACCAATTTGCACTCTACCGGTGTAGGGACAGAGCAACTGGAAGAAACATTAACGCAGTTATTTCCAGATCATAAAACAGTAAGAATTGATCGCGATAATACGCGTAAAAAAGATAGCTTTAACGAATATCTCAACGATATTAACAGTGGGAAATATAAAATATTACTGGGTACTCAAATGCTGGCCAAAGGACATCATTTTCCAGATGTTACGTTAGTGGCATTGGTAGATGTCGATGGAGCTCTGTTTAGTAATGATTTTAGGGCGAGTGAAAGGCTGGGCCAGTTATTTACGCAAGTAGCAGGTCGAGCAGGCCGAGCAGAAAAAAAAGGGCAAGTCGTATTACAAACTTTTCACCCTGAACATAACCTATTACAAGAGTTAGTGAATAATGGTTATGGTGATTTTTCTCGCAGCGCTTTACAAGAACGAAAAATGGCACAGTTACCGCCATTTTCATATCAAGCGTTGATCAGAGCTGAATCATTAAATGCAACACAGGCAGAGAACTTTTTAACGCTCTGTAAACAAACATTGAATCAGATTGCATTGAATAATAAGGTCAGTGACCGTTTGCTGATATTAGGTCCGATAGCTGCGTCAATGGAAAGGCGTGCAGGAAAGTATCGTTTTCAATTACTGATACAAAGTGAACAAAGAGTTTTGGTGACTAAAACATTAAATATTGCATTAGCCCATTTTGAAAAAATACCCGAGGGGCGAAAGGTACGTTGGTCAATTGATGTTGATCCGATTGATTTTATTTAAGCCAAGTATCTATTTATATCAAGAGCTACCATTATTGTATTGGTAATGTGAAGACTCCTCATTGGCACATTAATACACGATGTTATAGAGATTACTTTCAATAATTCTGATCTGCATTGATCATTTAACTAGCAGCTGCTGCACTTATCTCGTCTACGCTCGTCGGCTTAGTTTAGTGCTTAAGAGGACTCTTTCTTCAGCAATTTTAAGCGTCACTTTAAGCTTATTACCTCATGATGGCCTTTCCTGAACATTATGAGGTAACAGTAAACACCAGACTTCCCATGTTAACCATTTACATTATAAACGATGGGCGTCTGATACATCTTTAAGCTGCTTTAACTTCACTAATAATTTATTAATCTCTTTATTATTTTGCACCTCTAAAGACAGGTCAATAATAGCGGTTAATGTTTTAGTGTTAGTTTGGCTGTGTACACCCAATAAATTTACCTTTTCATTGGATAGTACCGTGGTGATATCTTTTAACAACCCGTTTCTATCGTCTGCAATTAAGCGCAGCGTTAGCGTATAGCCTGATGACTGTGAATCGCCCCAATTGGCACTAATAATACGCTCTGGATGCGCTTCTTCTAGGTCAGCTAATTGCTCACAGTTACTTTTGTGAATAGAAATACCACGCCCTTGCGTTATATAACCGACAATTTCCTCGCCAGGTACAGGTTGGCAACACCTTGCAATGTTATGCATTAAGTTACCCACACCATCAATAATGATATCTTTGCCGGTATTTTTAGGGGTAACTTGTGTCTTGCGGTTTTGTAACTCTAATAACGCGGCAGCATCTTGTTGCTCTAGGGTTTTTTGATGATAAAAGCCATCTAAAAAATGTACCAATTGATTAATACGTAAATCACCATTACCAATACCCGCATAAATATCATCAGCAGTACCCACGTTAAAGCGTGAGATCGCAGGTGTGATATCGGCCAGCTTTAAATTGATCTTAACCAATTCAACTTCTAACAACTCACGTCCTGCAATGATATTTTTATCTCGATCCTGCTTTCTAAACCAAGTCGCTACTTTATGGCGAGCACGTGGCGCGTTAATATAACCAAGCTGTGGATTTAACCAATCTCTACTTGGATTCGCTTCTTTTTGAGTAAGAATTTCAACTTGGTCACCGGTTTTTAATTGGTAAGTAAATGGAACAATGTGATTTGCAATTTTCGCACCGATACAACGATGTCCAATCTGACTGTGAATATAATAAGCGAAATCGAGTGGCGTCGAGCCCGCAGGCATATCAATCACTTCACCTTTTGGTGTAAATACGTACACACGGTCATCAAAGACCTGACTTCGAATTTCCTCAACTAAATCATCACCGTCACTCATATCCTCTTGCCATGCTAAGAGTTTACGCAACCAGGCTATTTTTTCTTCGTAATTACTTGCTGATTTCCCACCAGCACTGCCTTCTTTATATTTCCAATGCGCAGCAACCCCCATTTCAGAGTCTTCATGCATTTGTTGAGTACGTATTTGTACCTCAACAGGCTTACCACTATCGCCTAAAACAACCGTATGGATAGATTGGTAACCATTAGGCTTAGGGTTAGCAATATAATCGTCAAATTCACGAGGGATATGTCGCCATTTAGTATGAATAGCGCCTAATGCCGCATAACAATCCTGCAGTTTATCCACCACAACTCGTACAGCCCTTACATCGTATAATTCATCAAACTTAAGGTCTTTTTTCTGCATTTTTCGGTAAATACTGTAGATATGCTTAGGTCGCCCATAAGCAGTCCCCGTTATGTTCATCTCTTGTAATGAAGATTTAACGGTTTCAACAAAATCTTGAATATAGTTTTCACGGTCGATACGTTTTTCATCAAGCTGTTTAGCAATATTTTTATAGGTTTCAGCTTGTAGGTAACGGAAAGAGAGATCTTCAAGCTCCCATTTCAACTGCCCTATTCCTAAACGGTTCGCTAAAGGAGCGTAAATAGTTGATATTTCGTGAGCAAGTTGTACTTTTGTTTCTTCATCAGCAATTTTAACCTGGCGCAAATAACAAATACGTTCAGCAAGTTTAATCACTACTGCACGAACATCTTCTACCATCGCTAATAACATATGACGCAAGTTATCAACTTGAGACTCAGCACTTTTTTTGCCACCTCTATCTTGTAAAGCGCGGATACCTTCCATTTCCATCGCACCCTTTGCTAATTTGGCAATGCGCTTTGGCCACAATTCATCCACTTTTTCAGTGCTTAAAACATCTTGAGCTAGTAGAGGAAAGATTAATGCTGCATTTAAAGTATCCATGTCCATGTTTAGAGTGACCAATATTTCAACCATTTCACAGCCAAGCTGCAAAGCAACGATTTGCTGTTCAGAGTCACATAATTCACTGACTTTATTGTAATTATCAAATAAATTATTTTGATCTTGTTTACTTAAACCAAAGGTTGTCACCCATTTCTCAGGGTCATTTAATGCACTTTGGTAAAAGTGTGTATCACGAACTGAAACCATCTAATACTCCAAAAAATCAACTGTATCTTTCGATTACAAGCAACCAATGAATAGCTAAAACACTGTTAACATGTTCCTTGAAAACTGAGACTTTAAATACTAATTTTAATGCGGCCTCAGTAGAATCTAATAATACTAAAACATACTCAATGATAAAGAGACTGAATCTTGTGCTCTCATTTGATTCAAAACTTTATTACCCTGTAAATATTACTTATTTTTGATAAATAATGCCATCGATTCGACATGTGCAGTTTGTGGGAACATATCGATTAAGCCTAATTTATCGAGTTTATAGCCCTGATCTAAAAGCAACTGGCTATCCCTCGCTAAAGTCACCGGATCACAGGAAACATAGACAATATGCGTAGGTTTTTTATTGGCGACAAACTCCATGCATTCCGCAGCACCTGCTCGCGCAGGATCTAACAATACTTTGTTATAATCTTGCTTTGACCATTGTGCATTTAACGCGTTCAGGTCACTTAAGTCAGCTTGATAAAATTGCGCATTATTTATTTGGCAATGTTTGGCGTTATCGGTGGCACGGTCAACCATTTTTTGAATACCTTCCACTCCAACCACTTGTTTAGCAATTTTTGCAATAGGTAGCGTGAAGTTACCCAACCCACAAAATAAATCCAATACCTGATCAGTTTCTTTTAATGCAAGCCAATTCATTGCTTGCTTGACCATTTTTTCGTTAACCACGGCATTTACTTGCAGAAAATCATCAACGTTAAATCCAAACTGGCAATCTTGCTCTGGTAATGAGTAACATAATTGTTGCTCAGTCGTTAAGCATGTGATTGTAGTTGGGCTGCTTTGAGCATAAAACTGTAATTGATGTTGTTCAGAGAAAGCGACAATCAATTGTACATCTTGTTCAGAAAGCGGTTTAAGATGGCGCAATAAAACCGCCACCGTATTTTCTGCTTCTACTAACTCAACATGGCCAAGCGCCGCTTTACCTTGTAATTGATTTAACAGGGCTTTAATGGGTAAAATTAATTGCGACAATGCAGGTTTTAATACCGGACAAATTTGTTGATTAATCAGTTCACTACTTTTCGAACGACGAAACCCCATTTGTACTTTTTTAGTTTTTTTATCAAAGAGCACACCAAAACGCGCACAACGGCGATAGGCCCAGGCATCCGATTGCAAAGTTTCTTCTAATTGTTCTGGTTTATGTTTAGCAAAACGTTCAAATAAGCTTAATACACCTTGCTGTTTTATCTCTATCTGAGCATTTTGCTCAATATGTTGTAAGTGACAACCGCCACATTCTTGATAGTGTTCACAATGCGGGTTTATACGCAGTTCACTGGCTTTATGTATGTTGAGAATAGTCGCTTTTTTATAACGCTTTTTATCTTCCTCAATGGAAACATCTAATACTTCCCCGATCAATCCACCTGCTACAAACAGAGGTTTGTTTTGATGAAATAACATGCCTCGACCTTGATGATCGAGTTTATCAATCTGACAATGTTTAATTACTTTGTTATTTTGCTTGTTTGTGCGCGATGCTTTGAAGAACTGGGCCATAAATATTTCACAGGTGAAGTAAGCTATGCCATGATAGCGATTACGTTTATCGGTACACTATTGTCACATAAAACATGCAAGCATTCATTACTCCATTGAAATTAGACTTTATCCTATGACTAAATACGGCCTACGCGCACAAGTTATTGCTTATACCATCCTTCCTACTGTATTGATTGGAGGGTTATTAGCCGGTTACTTTTCATTTCATCGCTTTCAACAAGCCGATGAGTTCTTAATTAATCGCGCTCTTAATATTGCAGATGCATTATCGATTGCCAGTGAATATGGAATGCAAGATGAAACAAGAACTATTTTACGCCGTTTAATTGGTGCGACACACCGTAAAAATAGCCCCATGATCAAGAGCATTGCGATATTTACCGCTGACAATGAATTGTTTGTGATCAGTAATTATCACCGAGATTATAAACAATTGAGGTTAGCCGTCGATGAACCTATTCCAGATTTACCGCAGATCAGCACTATCGGTAACAATATTATTATTCATAGTCCCATTATTGATGAAACCAACTTTTTAGAGTACCAATTAACCTTTGATCAACCCCGCAAAGTGGTCGGCTATGTGGCATTAGAGATAAATCGAGACCAAGTTGAATTATTACTATATCGCGATGCTGCAATCTCCCTGCTGGTAGTATTAATGGGCATATTAGGTAGTGTTTATTTAGCCTTCAGACAAGCAAAGCGCATTACCGCCCCTATTTCAGAAATGGCCTCCGTCGTTGAAAAAATTAGTCTTGGACGTTTAAACTCACGTGTAGAAGGTGAGTACACTGGCGAAATTAGTCTATTGCAACACGGTATCAATGAAATGGCAGTGGCCATGTCTAAACATCACGAAGAGATGCAAGAAAGTATTGATTTAGCCACCAGTGAGTTGCGAGAAACGCTAGATCAAATGGAAGTACAAAATATTGAACTAGATATTACCCGTAAAGAAGCACAACAAGCAGCGTCAGTAAAATCTGAATTCTTGGCCAATATGAGCCATGAATTACGTACTCCACTTAATGGAGTGATTGGATTTGCAAGGCAATTACTGAAAACACAACTTACTAATAACCAAGTTGATTACTTACAAACGATTGAACGCTCCGCAGGTAATTTACTTAATATCATTAATGACATTTTAGACTTTTCTAAACTAGAAGCAGGCAAGTTAGACCTCGAAAACATTCCCTTTGATATTCGTGATTGCATTAACGAAACGATGCATCTCTTGGCACAAAGTGCACATGAAAAAAATATTGAACTAAGTATGTATATTGATAGCAATGTACCGCAAGAGTTAATCGGCGACGCAATGCGTTTACAACAAGTGTTAACCAATTTAATAGGTAATGCCGTCAAGTTTACTGAACAAGGTAATATTGACGTTAATATTCAACGTATTGAGGAAGACTGCAGTAAAGAGAACAACATCAAGCTAAAATTTGTTATCTCTGATACGGGGATCGGTATTTCTAAGGAGCAACAAGTACAACTCTTTAAAGCCTTTGGACAGGCAGATAGTAGTATCACTCGTCAATATGGTGGTACCGGTTTAGGATTAGTGATCACACAAAAGCTAGTTCGCCAAATGAAAGGCCATATCGATCTTACGTCCGCACCTGATCAAGGGTCAGTTTTCTGGTTTGTTATTGAAATAGAAAAGAATACAAGAGCCTCATTGGAATCTTTACCATTGACTAGATTATCAAACCGCAGTGTATTAGCCTATGAATCGAATGAATATGCGGCAAGGGCTTGTACACAGTTACTAACGCAATGGAAAACAAACGCCACCCTTACTGAGACCGATCTGCAATGGAAAAAAGCACTCAATAAATGCTATGACAGCGTTGTCATCGGGCACAGCAATAACCAAGATATACGTCCATTATTAAATCATATAGAACAAGCGAAGCAATATACTGACAATATTATAGTGTTACTCAATTCCAGTGATCCCAGTGTATATGAACAATTAATGAATACCGGTATCACCCATTGCTTAAGTAAACCGATTAATCATAAAAACTTTGCCAATGCTTTAGTGTCTAATGAAACGACGCCCACCACATTGCAAGTTTCAGCGCCATTGCAGCGTAAAGACATCAACGTGATGGCCGTTGATGACAACCGAGCCAATTTAAAACTCATTTCAGCGATGCTAAGCGATCGCGTTAATCGAGTCACTACCTGTCATAATGGACGAGAAGCCGTAGAACAAGCACAGAAAATACCTTTTGACATTATCTTCATGGATATCCAGATGCCAATTTTAGATGGTGTTAGTGCCTGTGCAGAAATCAAAAAGAACTCTTTAAATCAAGAAAGTCCGATTATTGCCGTCACAGCACATGTTTTACCAGGTGAAAAAGAACAGCTGCTACAAAAAGGTATGGATGATTGTTTAGCTAAACCAATTGATGAATTGGCTTTACAGGTAATTATTAATAAGTGGGCGCCGAATGCTAAAGTTATTGATCCTTTATCGGATCAAGAAACATCACCAACACCTCCTCCAACATTGCCTATTATAGAAAAAAAATCATTTGATTGGACACTTGCATTACAGCAATCAGCTGGAAAAACTGATTTAGCCAAAGAGATGTTAAGTATGTTATTGAATGAGTTTGCAGACATCAGAAACGCCGCAAACCTAATTATTGAAGAAGAAGGCGACCATGAGCAGTTTGTTACCATCATTCATAAATTTCATGGCGGTTGTAGCTATAGTGGCGTACCCAAATTAAAGAATATTGCTGGGTTAATCGAAAAAGAGCTTAAGCAAGGGGTTAAAGCACATCATTTAGAACCTGAATTATTAGAGCTACTAGACGAACTTGATAACGTTGAAAAAGAAGCGCAGGCCTATTTAAAATAAGATCAACATAATAGATAAACAATCACATCTGTTATTTGTGAGTATAGTGTGCATAGAGTGCATAGTATTTCATTGATAAAGGCAGCTTGCAGCGTTTTTGTTACAGCCTCGTAAGTTAAGAAAATGACCGTTTAAATCTAAACGGTCATTTTTCTTTATTACACCTTTGCCCTATTAACATAGTTTAGCTTTACCACAATAGTTTAGCTTTACCACATAGTGTTAACGTATCGGTAAACCACTCACTATCGCTAGATTTATAGCAAAAGTGAGAAGTCTAAGCTCCTCTATTGGCTATCAAGCAAAACTATTAATTAACAGCCTTATTTCGCCGTTTCAGGCTTCTCATATTTGTCATATTTATCGTACTGACTACTTTCGTGCCTATGGTTATCATTAAAAAGCATTTTATGATCGTCTTTATTAAGATGTAGTTGACGAGTAGGGAAAGCAAACTCAGCATCATGCTGTATCACAATATCTGCAACCTTTAATAATACATCCTGCTTAACCTCATGGAATAAAACCCAATTCGTTGTTTTAGTAAACGTATAGATAAAGAAGTCTAGAGACGAGTTATTAAATAAATCAAAGTTAACAATCAATGTTTGAGATTGATCTATATCGGGATGATTTTCCAACATTTCTCTAACCGATTTAATGATCTCTTCGATTTGTTTAATATCTTTATAACGTAGGCCAAAGTTCTCTTTAATGCGTCGATTAGTCATACGTGATGGGTTCTCTACAACAATCGTAGTGAATAGACTATTTGGCACATAAATAGGACGTTTATCAAAAGTGCGAATACGCGTTACACGCCAACCGATTTCCTCTACTGTCCCTTCAATAGATTTATCTGGGCTACGTATCCAATCACCAACTTTAAAGGGTTTATCCATATAAACCATGGTCGCACCAAATAGGTTTGATAATAAATCTTTGGCTGCCATACCAACTATTAATCCACCCATTCCACCAAATGCGAGCACACCAGAAATACTGACCCCTAAGGTTTGAATAATAGATAATGTGATAATAGTAATAATGGAAAGTTTTGCTAATTTAGCCAATGCAGTCACTGTGGTTGTATCTTTTGCATCATCAGCAACGTAGGTATGTTCTGCTTTATAGACTAAGCGCCAGAATATCCACCCCACTATAAAGAGAATTGCCACCTTTTGCACCACAGGTAAGTAGTCAGAGATAACCAATTCTTCACTTTCGGCAACGACCCTTAATGACATAGAGGTGCCCATTAACAAAATCACCCAATTAATGGGTTTATTCACCCCATAAAAAACAATATCGTCCCAATTATTTGAAGTTTTAGAAATTACATTTTCAGTTCTTTTTGCAAAGTAACGCCAAATTAGTTGCAATATCATTGTAAGACATAACATAAAAGCAAAGTTAGCAACCCAGTTACCAATATTTAATGAAAGTAACCAAGTACTTACATAGACTTCAGCCTGTTCAATCATATGACTCCTTAAAAGAAAAAACATTATTATAAATGGTGGTGATAAGGGGATAAAAAATAAGCCCTGATACGACCCTTGATGCCTTGCAATGCACAGTTAACAAAAGAAAACTCACCTTGAGACTCAATTCTGTCTAGATATTAATTAACCAGATATTAAATAGCCAGATATTAATACCTCAATAGAATAACATCTAGGAGCGATGAGCATATTAGTCTGCTTGTCTCAAGAACAGTTCAGATTACTTTTTATGTAAATATAGCTGCGCATAAGGAATATCAATTTCGGCACTATATAGCGCATTTTTAATGCTTTCAGTTAAAGCAAAACGAACAGACCAATAGTCAGCAGATTTCACCCAAGGACGTACCACTAAGTTAACACTTGAACTAGCAAGCTCAGAGACCGCAACTTGTAAGCCTGGCTCTTTTAATACCTTCTCATTTGCTAGTACTGTTGTTTCCAGTAACTGTTTCACCTGTTTCAAATCGGCCTGATAACTAACGCGGATGATTAAATCGATACGACGTTCAGGTTTGCGCGAAACATTGACGATATTGCCTTTCAAAATAGCTGAGTTTGGTACAAAAATAAGTTTATTATCCCCAGTTCTTAATACACAATTAAAAAGCTGAATAGATTCAACTGTACCTGCAGTACCAGCAGCTTCAATAAAATTTCCTGCAGTGAAAGGCCTAAGCACCACTAACAGCACACCAGCAGCAAAATTAGATAATGAACCTTTAAGTGCTAAGCCGATTGCTAAACTAGCGGCACCAATGATCGCGACCAAAGATGCAGTTTGAACACCTAAATGCCCTAAGGCAGCAATCCATGTAATAATAATTAATGCGTAATAGGTAATTGCGGACAGAAAATCTACGATGGTCATGTCTATTGCTTTGCTTTTTAACCTTTTTGCTAAAAAAACTGACAACCCTCGCGCTATTTTCACCCCCACAATAATAATTAATATTGCGATGACAATATTAGAAATATAACTTATAAACAATTGATGGTGCTCGCTAAACCAGTTAATACTTTGTTCAATAAAGCTAGTTTCTGATTTTAACGAGCCTATCATTGGTTGCTCTTGTAGTGACATGATAACTCCTAAAATGTCATTTGATAACCCAGTAAACACTTACTTCATTAATACTGATAACTATATTAGAAACAACAGCCGAATGACTTTTTTCAAATAGATACTCAACAAAAATGAATGCGCTCAAAGCTATAAATGAAAACCGAAGGTAATGTTATGGATAAGGTAAATAAGGTAAATAAGGTAAATAAGGTAAATAATAGGGTAGGTTTATTGTTACAAAAACAAAAATGACCAATAACCTAGCTTTAATAGCAGACTATTGGTCATTCAATTAATCAGTTAATTAAGTGATTAAGTGATTAATTATTATTCGTTAACATACACGATGTTTGGATGATCATCCCACTCGTCATCATCATCGTCGTCAATATGCACAGCACCTTCAACAGCGTCAATGGCTGCTTTATGGTAATCATCCCATTGGAATTCAACTTGCTGACGCTCTTCTTCTGGTGTGAATTCTGTAGGTAACTCTTCAAGGTAAGCAACCAACTCTTTACACACGTCATGAGTACCCGTCTTAGAGATAGCAGCTACTTTATAAACAGGTCCATCCCACTGTAACGCGTCTTTAACACGTTGCATCACTTCTTCGGCTTCATCTTCTAATAACAAATCAGTTTTATTAAAGATTAACCAACGTGGCTTTTCTGCTAGTTTAGGGCTGTGTTTTTTTAGCTCTTCTAAGATAACTAAGGCATTCTCAGCCGGATCACTTGCATCAGCCGGTAACAAGTCAATCATGTGTAATAACACACGACAGCGCTCCAGATGACGTAAGAAACGTGTACCTAAACCTGCACCGTCAGAAGCACCTTCAATTAATCCAGGAATATCAGCAATAACAAAACTATTACCATGTCCCATACTCACCACACCTAGGTTAGGTATTAACGTAGTAAATGGATAATCAGCTACTTTAGGTTTTGCAGCAGAAACACTTCGAATAAATGTCGATTTACCGGCATTAGGTAGACCTAGCATGCCTACATCGGCAAGTAATAATAACTCTAATAATAAGTTACGTACTTCACCAGCTGTCCCTTCTGTCTTTTGACGAGGCGCACGGTTAGTAGACGTTTTAAAACGTGCATTACCTAAGCCATGAAAACCGCCTTTAGCGACCATTAGCTTTTGACCATTTTTAGTTAAGTCACCAACAATCTCACCAGTATCATCATCACGACAACGTGTACCGACCGGCACTTTGATGATTTTATCTTTACCACGAGAACCCGTACAGTCAGAAACTTGACCATTTTCACCACGTTCTGCGTTATAAAAACGAACAAAACGGAAATCAATTAAAGTATTTAGGTTTTCATCAGCTTCAAGGTAAACATCACCACCGTCACCACCGTCGCCGCCATTAGGGCCGCCACGAGGAATATATTTTTCAGTACGAAAGCCGACTACACCGTTGCCACCGTCTCCAGCATCAACTTTTATTCTTGCTTCATCAACAAACTTCATTACAACCTCCAAAAAACATATTCGCTACTTAAGTAACGATGATTATACCCATTTCTATTGATCATAGATCACATTTTTTATTTTCAATAGAAATAGATAGACAAAAAAAAACCTCGCATTTGCGAGGCTTTTTAAAATTTGCTTCGAAAAAACTATTCAGCAACAATGCTCACGAATGAACGTAAAGGCATGCCTTTCTTTTCGAATTTAACAGTACCAGTCGCTTTAGCGAATAGTGTGTGGTCTTTACCTAGGCCAACATTTAGACCAGCGTGGAATTTAGTACCACGTTGACGAACTAAAATATTACCAGCTAAAACAGATTCGCCACCAAAACGTTTAACGCCTAGACGTTTACTTTCTGAGTCGCGACCGTTATTAGTACTACCACCAGCTTTTTTATGTGCCATTTTTAATAACTCCTAATTAAGCGTTAATCGCAGTAATTTTAATTTCAGTAAACCACTGACGATGGCCAGCTTGTTTACGCGAATGTTTACGACGGCGGAATTTAACGATTTTAACTTTTTTACCACGACCGTGAGCTACTACTTCTGCAGTAACTTTACTTCCTTCAACGTATGGAACACCAACTTTAACGTCTTCAGCACTTGCTACTAATAGAACTTTATCAAATTCTACAGTTGCACCAGCTTCAACATCAAGTTTTTCCAAACGAAGAGTTTGTTCAACAGCAACACGGTGTTGCTTGCCACCACTCTGGATAACAGCGTACATGTTTCTTACTCCGTTCAGGCATCTCGTGTTGTTTTATTTCAAACATAACATCGAGAGCGCACTAATTAATCACAATGGACGCGGATTCTACAGAGACATTCGCCCTTTGGCAATCAGTTTTGGCTAAAAAATTACAATTAGTTTATTGCTAAATTTACACGCTCAAAAAAAGCCCAAAAAACCATCAAAAATCAGCAAAATAAAACATTAAAAATCAATTAAATAGTCGTTAAGCATGTCGATCACTAATAAATTACGCTTAAGCCTTTGTTAATCGCCATCGGGTGTTGAGATATGTTCAATAAACGGCAATAATACACGCACTATTTTCAAGACATCCAATGGGACTTTTTACGCATGGATATTAAACAAATTCAGCAGCTTTCTTCAACAAGTATGACTCAGGTGAATCAATTGATTACTGAACAGTTAAGCTCTGATGTTGCGTTAATTAATCAACTCGGCTTCTATATCATTAATAGTGGTGGTAAACGTATTCGCCCACTTATTACTGTATTAGCGGCACAAGCGATTAATGTCTATTCTCCTAACATTACAAAGTTAGCGGCTATTATTGAATTCATCCATACTGCGACGTTATTACACGATGATGTTGTTGATGAGTCAGACCTTCGCCGCGGCGAGAAAACAGCCAACGCTTTATTTGGTAATGCAGCAAGCGTACTCGTCGGGGACTTTCTATATAGCCGTTCTTTTGAAATGATGACAGAGCTTGAGAACTTTAAAGTCATGAATGTTTTAGCCAGCGCGACCAATGTCATTGCTGAAGGAGAAGTATTGCAATTAATGAATTGTAATAATCCCGATACCACTGAAAAAACCTACATGGATGTGATCTACTTTAAAACTGCAAAACTATTCGAAGCGGCTACGCAATTAGTTGCCGTATTAGGCCAACAACCTCAAGCGATAGAAGATGCGTTACTTAATTACGGGACTTACTTAGGCACAGCTTTCCAATTAACTGATGATGTCATGGATTATGCGTCTGATGCGCAGGAGATGGGTAAAAATACAGGTGATGACCTAGCAGAAGGCAAACCAACTCTACCACTACTGTACGCAATGCAACACGGTACAGAAGCTCAAAGAGCTTTGATTAGAGAAGCAATTGAAAAAGCCAATGGTATGCAACACTTTGATTTAATCATGCAAGCACTGAATGAAACGAAGGCACTTGAATATACAAAACAACGTGCAATGCAAGAAGCGGATAAAGCCATTGATGCAATTGCTATCTTACCTGAAAGCGAATATAAACAAGCGTTGATCAGCCTTGCACATATAGCTGCAAACCGAGTTAGTTGATACTGATTAACATAAATAGTGTGTAGATAATATTTAAGTTAACTTCGTCCACGATGCAATAATAAGATAAGTACTGTAATTATCACCCCAACCGCAGTAAAAAAATTGCTACGAGAGATATCTCCCGTAGCAACCTCTTATAAACTTGATCTAAACTTCTCTTATACTTCCTCCAACAACACTAAACTTTCGAAAGGACGTAACGTGATCTCTTTACTTAACAAACTATTTATTACTCGCCCATTACTGTCCACTTGTTCGGATTCGCTATAGTTAGCAATAATAACCTTTGTATTTTCCAAACAAAGTGAATCGGGCAAAGCATAAGACACTTGCTCTGAGGAGAAATTATTAATGCATAATAGTTTTTGTTCAGGGGTTGTGCGCTGATAACAGAATAGCAGTTCATGCTCCGGACAAAGATCCTGATAATCCCCCCAACAAATAACATCTAACTGTTTACGTAATATCAATAATTTTTGGTAATGATAAAAGACCGAATTTTGATCTAGCAGAGCAGCTTCAACATTAATTTCAAGATAATTACTCGCCACTTCTAACCACGGCTGCACATCACTAAATCCAGCTTGCTCTTTTTTATTCCATTGCATAGGTGTGCGTGAGTTGTCACGTGATTTATTAGCTAAAATAGCCATCACTTGTTGTTCAGTTTTCCCCTGTTCAAGCATGATTCGATGCATATTAATGCTCTCAAGGTCACGATACTGGCTAATTGATTGATACCCTGGGTTGGTCATCGCAATCTCTTCACCTTGGTAGATATAAGGTGTTCCCTGCAGCATATGTAAGGCACTGGCTAGCATTTTAGCCGATTGCACACGATATTGTTTATCATCACCAAATCGACTAACAATACGCGGCTGATCGTGATTACACCAAAAAAGAGCAGACCACCCCTTATTATGCATTCCCTGTTGCCAGTAATTAAATATTTGTTTTAATTGCAACAAGTCTAACGGTGCATTGGTCCACTTATCACCATCCTTATAGTCTGTTTTAAGATGATGAAAGTTAAATACCATGGACAGTTCAGTTGCATCGGTTGCAGAATATTGTTGGCAATGCGCAAGGCTAGTTGAAGACATTTCTCCGACGGTAACCGAACCATACTTATTAAAGACAGACTCACTTAATCGCTGCAGATATTCATGCGCACGCGGCCCATCGGTATAAAATTTTCTGCCATCGCTTTCATCCTCGGGAAAAGAGGGTTGCTTAGAAATTAAATTAATCACATCTAAACGAAATCCATCGACACCTTTTTCAGCCCAAAAGCTAATAATATTCTCAACTTCTGCACGTACTTTTGGATTTTCCCAATTCAAGTCTGCTTGCTGTTCAGCAAATAAATGCAAATAATATTGACCACTTTTTTGATCAAACTTCCACGCATTACCGCCAAACTTAGATTGCCAATTATTAGGCTCGGCACCCATTTTTGGATCTTGCCAAATATAGTAATCACGGTAAGGACTGTTTTTATCTGCGAGTGCAGACTGAAACCATTGATGCTCAGTAGAAGTATGATTGACCACTATATCAAGAATAATACGGATCCCTTTTTGGTGAGCAGTAGACAGCAGCATATCAAAATCTGCCATATCACCAAAATCAGGATTAATATTGTAATAATCGGAAATATCGTAGCCATTATCAATCATTGGAGAACAATAAATAGGTGTTAACCAAATAGCATCAACGCCTAAAGTCTGTAAATAATCTAATTTACTAATGATACCTTGAATATCGCCTGTTCCTTTGCCGCCACTATCGCAAAAACTTTTAGGATAGATTTGATAAATAGTCGCTTTACGCCACCACTCGTTGTGTAAATTTTTCATAGAGTACTCGTTAAGTGAATGAAAAAATCATCCACTATTATTTGAAATTGCTAATTATTTAAAGAAAAAAGCTAAAGTTGAAGATCAAATCAACCTAAAGAAGAACTATTAAGACACCGCCGCCGCTTCTTCTTGCCCTTCAAGCTTATGGTTTTTCTCAGCTCTTTTATAAAGCACGATGGTTAATATAATTGGCACAATAATGGCCGCTAACATAGCGACAAAGAACACCATCCAGAACTGTGGTTGTATAGACAAAATGCCAGGTAAACCGCCCACACCGATACCGTTAGCCATCACACCCGCACTACCACATATTCCAGCAGCAACCGCAGCACCGATCATCGCGCTCAACATTGGAAATTTATATTTAATATTAATCCCGTACATCGCAGGCTCAGTTACTCCAAGAAAAGCAGAAATAGCAGCAGGTACTGAAATCTCACGTTCATTAGCCTTTTTACTCACCCAAATAATGCCAACAACGGCTGAAGCTTGAGCAATGTTAGATAGTGCAATAAGCGGCCAAATTGGCGTACCACCCATGTCTTGCATTAACTGCAAGTCCACCGCATTAGTGGTGTGATGGATACCAGTGATCACTAAAGGCGCATAGAAGAAAGCAAAAATCATTGAACCTATTACCGCAAAGTCGCCAGTCATCGCTATTTTGGCGGCATAACCAACATAATTACCAATTTCACGGCCGATAGGGCCTATGATTGAATGCGCAAGAATAACCGCGACCAACAAAGAGATAAAAGGCACCACCACAAGATATAAATACGCTGGAATAATACGTTTAAGGTTAACTTCAATATAAGCTAATGCCATCCCTGCAAATATAGCGGGTATGACTTGCGCTTGATAACCCACTTTTTCTATTACAAAGAAACCAAAGTCCCATACATCTGGGACTTGAGACCCAATATTGTAAGCATTCATTAATTGCGGAGAGACCAGTGTAATACCTAAAACGATTCCTAAAACCGGTGTTCCACCTAGCTTTTTAACCGTTGCCCAACACACAGCAACCGGTAGAAAGTGGAAAATAGCTTCGCCTATTATCCATAAAAAAGAATGTACTGCAGCCCAGAAAGTGCTTATTTCTACTAAGGTTTTCCCATCAAACATACGAATATCACCGATGATATTCCTGAAACCTAAAATTAAACCACCGGTAATAATAGCGGGTAATAAAGGAACAAAAATCTCAGCCATATGCGAGATACTTCGCTCTAACAGGCTCATATTTTGACGAGCAGCGACTTTGCTCTGCTCTTTAGTATCACCACTGTGGCCAATGAGTTTATTTAAAACTTTATAAACATCATCAACTTCTGTCCCGATCACAACCTGAAATTGCCCTGCATTAGTAAAACAACCTTTTACCATTTTTAAGCTTTCAATTTTTTTAATATCCGCAGCATCATTGTTATTTAAAACAAAACGAAGCCTTGTAAGACAGTGACTAACACTAGCGATATTTTCTTTTCCACCTATATACTCAATCAAGGAGGCGATATCTTGTTCTTTAATTTTACTCATAATGATGTCCATTTTAGTAATTAACCACGCAAAATGGGAGCGCTCCCATTAACTGGTCAAATGATAACCAATGAAGAAGATAAATAAAATAAGAGCCGACTTAGAATGTGGTTATGATCACGAAACAAATGGGAACACTCCCAACATGCGCGAGTGATATCAGTTTATACTATTTTTGAGCGTTAATTATTCAGCCTTTAGGCCCATATGTATTGTCGCAGCTTGAACAAGGTGCGTTACCTTCTGTTCCCCAGATAACTGTTTGAATAATAATTCAGCTGCACTTTTTCCTGCTTGAAAATAACCTGGGTCAATGCTGAATGTATTCTCAAAAATAAACGGTAACATATCTGATGCGCCTATTCCGGAAACAATCACGTCATAACGCTGAAGTTCTTGTAATCGTTTTGCAACACCAATCGCTAAGGTATCACTAGCGCATACAATGGCTTGGGTTTCAGCAGTTAACACTGAATCAGTCAAATCATAAGCACTATGATGGCTCAGCTCACCGGTCTCATAACGACTAGCTAACTGATGCGCTTGGCAATAATCCAAGTAAGCATTAAGTCGCATTAAACCTGTTGTTTTATCTTCAGGGTTCACTCCAAGATAGCTAATGTGTTGCTTTCCTAATTGCTGAAGGTGAATCATCGCTTGCTGGATCATGCCATCATTATCGTAACCAACCGATGAAATAACATCACTATTAACAGCAATGACAATCGCTTTCTGACCTAATAACTCTAATGCTGTTAAATCATAATCACTAAAGCCAAATAGAATAATCCCGTCAACATGGCGCTTCTGAAGAACAAGTAAGTGCTCATCTGTTTTACTTGCACTGAATTGCCCTTCCATGATTAAAGCGTCGTAACCATTCGCATAAATAATGTCTAATAACCCACTTACTACCTGATTTTCAGAGACAGATGATAATCGAGAGACAATGATCCCAATCACCTTGCTAGTGCCTCCTCCCATCATTTGTGCGGATTTAGAAGGAATAAACCCAGACTCTTGAATAACACGCTGTACTTTTTCACGTGTACTTACTTTTACTTTAGGATCGTTTGTTAAAACACGTGATACCGTTGATTTTCCAACACCCGCTAGTTTAGCAATATCCATGATAGTTAACTTTTTAACCATGACTGCTATTTCCCTTAATACAAAAAAGCCCTCTATATTTTACAATATAGAGGGCTTTTTAAAACAAATATTGTATTGACTAAATCAATTAGTTAAATGGATTAACTTGAATAATTGTTTCGTTACGATCTGGACCAGTAGAAATAAGATCCATTGGCACGCCAGTAATTTCTTCTAAGCGCTTGATGTAAGCTTTAGCATTCGCTGGTAATGCATCATAAGTTGTTACACCAAATGAAACTTCAGACCAACCTGGCATTGTTTCATAAATAGGTACTGCTTGCTCATAACCGTCTGCCGACATAGGCGGTACATCAACTACTTTACCGCTAGGCATAGTGTAACCAGTACAAATTTTAACTTCTTCTAAGCCATCTAGAACATCTAGTTTAGTTAAACAAAAACCAGTAATACTATTTAATTGCACAGCACGTTTAATAGCAACGGCGTCAAACCATCCTGTACGACGTAAACGCCCTGTCGTTGCACCAAACTCATGGCCAATTGTACCCATGTGGTGACCAGCAGGATCTAACTTGTCAATCCCATCGTAAAGCTCTGTAGGGAAAGGGCCAGAACCAACACGAGTGGTATAAGCCTTAACAATACCTAACACATAATCAAGATGTGTTGGGCCAAAACCACTACCAGTAGCAACACCACCTGCAGTCGTGTTTGAAGAAGTTACGTACGGGTAAGTACCATGGTCAATATCAAGTAATGTACCTTGAGCACCTTCAAATAAGATATTCTCACCACGTAAGCGAGCTTTATCTAGCTCGTCTGTCACATCAATAACCATACTAATTAATAGCGGTGCTATTTCAGTCATTTGTGCTAATACATCTTCATAGCTCACTGCTTCTACTTTGTAGTAGTTAACTAATTGGAAGTTATGATATTCAACAACTTCTTTTAATTTAACAGCGAATTTTTCCATGTCGAATAAGTCATCGACGCGTAAACCACGACGAGCAACTTTATCTTCATAAGCAGGACCGATACCACGACCAGTTGTACCAATTGCTTTATTGCCGCGCGCTTTTTCACGTGCTACATCTAATGCTACATGGTAAGGAAGGATTAAAGGACAGCCTTCACTGATTGAAAGACGTTCTTTAGCAGGAATGCCTCTTTCGATAAGCATGTTCATTTCTTTGAACAATGCATCTGGTGCTAATACCACACCATTACCGATGACACATTTTACGTTTTCACGCAAAATGCCTGATGGAATCAGATGAAGTACTGTTTTCTCTCCATCGATTACTAGTGTATGACCCGCATTGTGCCCACCTTGATAGCGAACAACCCATTGCGCTTTGTCTGTAAGTAGATCTACTACTTTACCTTTACCTTCATCACCCCATTGAGTGCCAAGAATTACTACATTTTTTCCCATCAGAATCACATATCTCTAGCGAATTGAACGGGGATTTTAGCAAAGTTTAAACAGTTGAATCAATATCTTTGTTAGTTAATCCGCATTTATATATTTAAAAACAAAAAAAGGCCGATAAATCGGCCTTTTTACAATGAGTTACTACTATCTCAATAAGTTTATTAAATCAAATACCTTAATAAATGAATCACATCAAAATTTATTTTTGAGAGCCCATGTATTTAAAGAAATCTGAATCAGGGCTTAACACCATCACGTCTTGTTTGTCTGCAAAGCTTTTCTGGTAAGCTTGCATACTACGCATAAAGGCATAAAACTCAGGATCTTGAGAGAAAGCTTCAGAGTAAATCTTTGATGAATGAGCATCACCTCGACCGCGTATCTCCGCAGACTCTTTATTCGCTTGAGCCAACATAATTGATACTTTACGGTCGATGTTTGCGCGGATCACTTCAGACTTCTCTTGACCTTCTGAACGATGCTCTCTTGCAACAGCTTGACGCTCAGCACGCATACGTTTGTAAATACTGTTACTTACACCATCAGGTAAGTTAATTTTCTTGATGCGAACATCAACAACTTTAATACCTAACTCAGATGAACGCGCCATACGTTTCAGTGCTGTTTCCATCACTTCACCACGTTTACCAGATACAATATCTTTAATCGTATGTGAACCAATCTCGTTACGTAGACCATTATTAATTTTACGTTTTAGTAACGCTTCAGCTTGTAATTTATTACCTCCTGTTGCTAGGTAATAAACAGCCAAATCGTCTATTTGCCACTTCACATAAGAATCGATAATTAAATCTTTCTTCTCTGAAGTTACAAAACGGTCAGGTTGGTCATCAAGTGTTTGAATACGCGTATCCATCACACGAACAGCATCAATAAACGGGACTTTAAAATGTAAACCAGGGCCATATACAACCGGTTTATCTTCACTATCACGCTTCACTTTACTAAATTGTAAAACAATACCGTTTTGACCTTCAGTCACAACAAATGCACTGCTTACAAAAACCAAAAATAGAATGGCTGGCAGTATTAAGAATTTTTTCATGATTAGTCTCTCCCAGTAGTTCGAGTGCCACGCGTAGCACGTTCGCTACTTGTTGCGCGTTCATCGAGATCTGCTTGTTCATCGGCACGAGAACGAGTTTCAATTTCGGTTTCAACCGGTAAACGAGATGAGCCGTTGTCAGGATTACTCATTAACTTATCAAGAGGTAAGAAAGTTAAATTGCCGCCAGCTTGGTTATCAATTAAGACTTTAGAGCTATTACTAAGTACTCTTTCCATCGTTTCAATGTATAAACGCTGACGAGTAACATCAGGGTTAGCTTGATATTCTGGTAATAATTGATTGAATTTTGCTACCGCACCTTGCGCTTGTAATATAATACCTTCTTCATATGAACGAGCTTGTTGTTCGATACGTTTCACTTGACCACGTGCAATCGGTTCTTTCTCACGCTCATAAGCTTCGGCTTCACGGACAAAACGCTCTTCATCTTCTTGTGCTGCAATTGCATCATCAAAGGCATCTTTAACTTGTTCAGGTGGACGCGTTTGTTGTAAGTTAACATCAACAATTTGGATACCTAGATCATAAGGAGCGATGATTTTATCCAACATTTCCCATGTTTCTTGACGAACCACTTCACGACCCGTTGTTAATGCATCATCCATGGTTGAATGACCAATAACGAAACGTAAAGAGCTATCTAACGCTTGTAATAAACTATTATCAGCATTAGTCACACTAAACAGATACTTTTCAGGTGCAACAATTCGGTACTGAATTTCCATTGAAACTTGTACGATGTTTTCATCTTCAGTTAACATGAAACCTGTTGTAGGCATGGTACGGAAAGCCTCAACGTTAATCGGAATAATTTGATCAACAAATTTTGGATTCCAATGTAAACCAGGATCAACTTGAGAGTGGTAAGCACCAAAACGTAACACGACACCTCGATCAGATTCCTTAACCGTATACCAACCGCTTGCAAACCAAACAATAGCGATAATGCTTAAGATAGCAATAGCGATAAATTTTCCGCCATTACCACTGCCACTAGGACCTTGTGTTGATTTATTACCAAACAAACCGCCTAAAACACCAGATATCTTTTGAAAAACAACATCTAGGTCGGGAGGACCTTGTTCATTTTTTTTGCCGTTTTTGTTCCACGGGTCCTGATCTTTTTTATCATCTTTTCCCGGTTCATTCCAAGCCATGTTAGCTCCTGATTTACTCATAAATTGAATTAATAAAATCTGTTTAACTATGAATCATTTAAAAGAATTTACCAAACACTCAAACTGTTACTGCAATGTAACAATGTTCACGCTAATAATAAAGAGTTTATGACATATTAGGTCCACTCTTCCTTATCTAATTCTGCAACAGTTTGGTAATTGCTATCCACTACAAACTCTTCGATATAACTACCTTCCTGTTTGATCAAACGTTGCCAGTCGGTATTATTAAGACGGATATTAATAACACTATTTCCATTTTCTGCATATTCTTCATTTTCAATACACTCTAATTGATAAAATAGAGCGCGTAATTTCCCCTGTGCAGGCGGTATAGATAACTGTAAAGAACGAATTTTTCCAGATAACAACATTGATAATGCATCGAATAACAGATCAACGCCAATATCTTTTTGAGCTGATAACCAAACTCGAATAGGTTGACCTGTTTCGTCGTAATCAATTCTTGGTTCGGCTTGCTCTAATGCATCGATTTTATTCATCACCATTAAGTACGGTACTTCACCGGCATCAATTTCATTTAAAACATGTTCAACGGCATCAATATTCGCTAAATAGTTTTCATCTGAGCAATCCACAACATGTAATAGTAATGTCGCTTCACGAGTTTCTTGCAAAGTGGCTTTAAAAGCAGCAACTAAATCATGCGGTAAGTGACGAATAAACCCTACCGTATCCGCTAAAATACAAGTCCCTACATCATCAACAGAGATCTTTCTCAATGTCGGGTCTAAGGTAGCAAAAAGTTGGTCAGCGGCATACACTTTTGCAGCGGTAATTTGATTAAATAATGTAGATTTACCAGCATTGGTATAACCCACTAATGAAACCGTTGGCACTTCATTGCGTAAGCGAGAACGACGTCCCTGCTCGCGTTGTTTAGATACTTTTTCTAAACGTGACTTGATAGTGGTAATACGCGCGCTTAATAAACGTCTATCACTTTCCAGCTGAGTTTCACCTGGACCGCGCATTCCGACACCGCCTTTTTGTTTATCAAGGTGCGACCAACCTCGAATCAGGCGACTCGACATATAATGTAACTGTGCAAGCTCAACCTGTAACTTACCTTCATAGGTTCTTGCTCGTTGTGCAAAAATATCAAGAATAAGTGCCGTTCTATCGAGCACTAAACATTCGCAAATCTTTTCCATATTACGTAATTGTGCTGGTGTTAAAGCATGATTGAAGATAACAATATCAGCTTCCATTGTGCGTACAGTATCAGCTATTTCTTGTGCTTTACCTGTACCAACAAAAAAACGTGCATGGGGTGACTTACGTGGGCCAGTTATGGTTGCAACTGAATTAACTCCGGCAGAACTGACGAGCAGTTTTAACTCATCAAGATCTTCTTTATTATTTTCATCTGAAAAAGAAACATGGACTAAAACAGCCTGTTCACCGGCTTCGTAACGTTCAAACAATTAACTCTCCAATAGATTAAGTAAGAATTATAAATAGATCTTCATCCTACCACAGCTATAAAATGATTAGATAAAAAAATGGCCTGCCTGCAGGCAAGCCATTATCATAAATGTTACCAAAATTGATAAATTATTCTTCGTGCGCAATGGTAGGAACGGCGCGAGAAGGAACGACAGTTGAAATTGCATGCTTATAAACCATTTGACTCACTGTGTTCTTTAATAGAATAACAAATTGATCAAAAGACTCTATTTGACCTTGTAATTTAATGCCGTTGACTAAATAAATAGCGACCGGAATACGCTCTTTACGCAGAGTGTTCAAGAATGGGTCTTGAAGAGATTGTCCTTTTGCCATGTATAGTCCTTATTATTCTTTTTATTATCACTGAACTGCAGTATAACGAAGGGATCAAAAAAAACCGACTGAAAACCTAAAATTTTGATCCGTACCTCTTTCTATCTCTTTGTTATTTCAATAACTAACGTTTTAATCATGCTTTTCTTATTTGAATCTAAGTTTTAATAAAACCGACTTTATTTTTTCAAAGTTATTCTCATCAGCACTTTCTAACCAAGTAATATCTTGCTTCCAACCTCGCAACCAAGTCATTTGTCTTTTAGCGAGTTGTCGCGTCGCCACTACACCACGAAAACGCATCTCTTCATAATCCAGTTTACCTTCAATATACTCCCACATTTGACGATAACCAACGCAGCGCATTGAAGGTAAATCTAAATGCAAATCTCCACGCTGATATAAACTTTGTACTTCTTGTTCAAAGCCCGCTGCGAGCATTAAATCAAAACGCTTTTCAATTCGCTGATGTAGTACTGACTTGTCTAGAGGTGCAATTGCAAACTGTTTAATATTAAAGGGGATAGGATCACTTTTAATGGCCGTCAGCTCAGTCATACTCTTGCCACTAATACGATAAACTTCAATAGCCCTCGCTAAACGCTGTGGGTCATTAACGTGGATCCTTTCAGCTGATACCGGGTCGATGGTACGCAATTCATCATGTAATGCTTGCCAGCTTGTTTCTTTGACTTGCTGCTCTATACCCGCTCGAATTTCAATATCTGCACTAGGCAAAGGAGATAATCCTTCAACTAAGGCTTTATAATAAAGCATGGTTCCACCGACTAATAAAGGCGTATTACCACGCGCGACAATCTCTCCCATCAAACGTAACGCGTCATCACGAAAATTACCGGCGGAATAACTGTCTTTAGGGTCAATGATATCAACTAATAGGTGCGGTGCGAGCGCCTGCTCCTGGGCACTTGGTTTTGCTGTCCCAATATCCATCCCTTTGTAAATTAGTGCAGAATCTACACTGATAATTTCACATTGGCATTGTTGTGCAAGCTTAATAGCTAAATCAGTTTTGCCAGATGCGGTTGGCCCCATTAAAAAAATAGCGAGCGGAAAAGGAGAAATGCTTGTATCGGACATGCTACTGAATACCTTGTAATAACAACGACAAATCGGGTTGTTTGAAACAGCGTTGTAAATGTGTTGCGGATAATGGCATTAACGACGTTAGCAATGTTTCTATTTGCGTTAATGAAGGAGTGATTGCCATTTCATTGGCGACTAATAATGCCCCTAATTGTTGGCAAATTAATTCAACTTGTTGTTGATCATTGTCATCTATCGCTGCTGCATGGCTTTGTTTTAATAAATCAAATAAAGCAGGCAGAATAACCGCAATAGGTGAATGCCTGAAAGGCGCTGGCACCTGACTAACAATCAAAAATTGAGATTGAAATTTATAACTAAAACCAAGTCGATTTAATAAGGTTTCAGCTTGTTGTGCCACTTGTTGCATTGTTTCATCTAATTTAAATCGCACTGGCAATAATAAAGGTTGAGAGATAACTTCACCATTTTGCCAAGCAGTCACTAAATGCTCGCTAACTACGATCTCATTGGCCTGCTTTAATGACATTAATAGCAAACCATTGTTAGATAAGGCCATCAACTCGGGTTGTAACGGTTGTAACAATAAATAATCTGCACCGATCGAGGACACTACATTGGCGACTTTTACATCTACGTTTTTATTCAACGACGAGTTATGCGTTGCAGGAGAAACGATATTTTGTTGGTAAGCTTCAGCAACAAAATCACAGTAGGCCTCTACTTGTTGGTGATCGAGTCCAGGCCTCTGCACTGCAGGTGAGTAATGAGGATTGGCAGATCCAGTTGATGCCCCTTGGTTGCCCTGCCCAACACGGTTATTCGTACCCGTATCTAAATAATGAGGGTTATTTTGATTGTGATAATTGTTATGACTATTACCGCTATTACTTACACTAGCAGCGTTACTGGTTGCACCTGTGGGTTGAGTATCACTGATACTAGTAGGTGCTTGATAGTCATGTCCGGCAGCTGATGTAGTTAAGTCATTCTGATGGCTTAATAACGAGCTATCATTTAGTGTGCTATTCAGCGTACTACTAATAAAATCATGCACCCAACGCGCTTGATGGAACCTGACCTCATGCTTAGCAGGATGGACATTAACGTCGACCTCTTTTGCATCACATTCAATATAAATAATGTACCCAGGAAACATACCCGGCGGTAAGAAGTGAGCATAAACTTGTTTGATTGCATGGTTAACTAATTTGTCGCGGATCATACGCCCATTAATATAACAATATTGCACGTCGGCTAAAGCTCTTGGCGATAAACGATCCGATACCCAACCTGAAATTTTTAATGCTTGATCTGCATGTTCAAAAAAAACAGCATGTTGAATAAATTGTTCACTACAAACAGCTGCAATACGTTTTTCTTGCTGACTTTGTTGTGGAGCGGCACGATATTGTCGTACCATTTTATTGTTGTGTTTCAAACTAATTGCAATATCAAAACGACTAAGCGCAATACGTTTTATTAATTCATCAATATGTTGAAATTCTGTCTTTTCAGTTTTTAAGAAGCGGCGACGAGCAGGAGTGTTAAAAAACAGATCTAATACTTCGACAGTAGTACCTTGAGGATGAGCCGCAGGCTGCACATTTACTTGCATATCTCGACCTTCCGCAATGGCTTGCCAAGCTTGATCTTGATCCGCGGGTTTTGAAGTAAACGTTAAACGAGCCACTGAACTGACACTGGCTAACGCCTCTCCTCTAAAACCTAAACTAACAATCGCTTCTAGGTCGTCAAGGTGGCTTATTTTACTGGTTGCATGTCGACTCAAAGCAAGAGTAAGTTGGTCTTTACTAACCCCATTACCATTATCTTTAATACGAATACATTTAGCACCGCCTTGCTCAATCTCGATTTCAATCCGCGTTGCTCCGGCATCTAAACTATTTTCGACTAACTCTTTAACCACTGAAGCTGGTCGCTCGACCACTTCTCCAGCTGCTATTTGGTTAGCTAAACGTGCCGGTAATATTTGAATAGACATGCTTTTACACTCGCAGTACTAGCTGATAGGGATAGTAAGCACTTGCCCAACGGCCAGTGAATTAGAACGTAGATTATTGGTTGATTTAATGGCAGTCGTCGTAGTGCCATAGCGTTGAGCAATAACCGATAAAGATTCTCCACTTCGCACTTTGTGCTCTGTTTGTTGTACTTTTTGTGTCGGAATTTTTAATACTTGACCAACAAATAAGGTACTTGAGCGTAACTTATTATGCAGTTTCAGTTGCTCTGACGTTGTTCCATATTGATAAGCGATGACAGACAGCGATTCACCACTTTTCACCTTATGCGATTCAGGTACAGATGGAGCGACATAATTCGCACCTGGAATTTTTAACACCTGCCCGACTAATAAACGTGAAGAACTTAAATTGTTATAGACTTCAAATTGCTTTGAAGTACGATCATATTTTTCAGCAATCACAGACAATGATTCACCACTACTGACCTTATGCTGAGTAGGCACTACAACTTTTTTAACAGCAGCCGTCGTCATCGTTCCGGGTACCTTAATTTTTTGTCCCACACGTAAACTACTAGATCTTAATTGATTATAATCTTTTAATGCTTTTGTGCTCATATCATATTGACTTGCAATCACCGATAGCGAGTCACCACTTTTAACACGGTAAATAAGATCCGGTCGTTGAGTAATTTGTTGTTGATTACCTGGAATTTTTATTTTTTGACCAATCAATAAAGACGTACTTTTAAGGTTGTTATATTGTATTAGTTGCGCCGTTGTGGATGCATATTTTTGTGCGATTGCAGATAAAGACTCACCACGTTGCACTTTATGCGTTTGCGCTTTTACAACTTTATTTTTTTGTTGTGACTGTTTTCGTTCAGCGACAGCTAATACAGGTTTCTGTTGTTTAGAAAGTTTTAGCTGCTGGCCAACAAACAAGGTGGTCGTTTTTAAGTCGTTATAATCTTTAATTTCAGCAATACTTTTATTGTACTGGCTAGCAATCACAGACAACGACTCACCACGCTGTACTTTATGTATCTCGGGAGTATTAACAATAGGTGCTTGTACACTAGGTGTTGCAGTCGCTGCGACTTCAATATAGACACCGGGTATCTTAATTTTTTGTCCAACTTGTAAAGATGAACGTTGTAACTTGTTATAAGACATTAACTGAGCAATGCTTTTATCATATTGACTAGCAATCACAGACAAAGACTCTCCCCGTTTAACTTGATGAAGTTGCTCTTTTTGTAGCACTCGTTGAGTCATAGGTTTAGGCGCATTCACTGCGGTGGTTGATGCAACACTAAGTTGAACATCTCCGGGAATGTTAATCTTTTGCCCAATAGCTAAGGTTGTCGAACGCAATTGATTGTATTCAGCTAGTGTTTTTGTGCTTTGTTGGTATTTGGCTGCAATCACAGATAATGACTCACCACGTTTTACAACATGAGTTTGTGCTTTTCTTCTGACCGGCGCTGCATTCTGTTGACTCGTTGGTTCATTTGCAGCAACTTGATAATTAGGTGGAATACTTAACACTTGGCCAATTCGTAATGAATTAGATTTTAAATGATTAAACGATTTAAGTTCATTACTCGTTACGCTATAGCGTCTTGCTAAAACAGATAAAGACTCTCCGCTTCTTACGGTATGTTTAATCGCGCGTTTTTTCTGAGCGAATAGACTGCCTTGAGGTGGTTTATCATTAAAATGCTTATAAATACCTTTATAAACAGCACTCGCAATTTTATTTTGAAACTCAGCTTGGTTTAATAAACGTTCTTCAGTGCGGTTAGTAATAAAACCGGCTTCTACTAAAATAGAAGGAATGTCTGGCGATTTAAGCACGGCTAAACTTGCATGCACTGGTTTTTTCTTATGCATTTGAGTGACTTTAGAAAGCTCCGTCGTCACTAAGTCACCAATCGTATAACCGACGCCCATGGTATTACCCATCGACATATCCAATAACATTTTATTCAAAAATGGCACACTATCGGAGTCTTGAATAATATCACCAGCACCACCTAACAATTCAGAATGTGCTTCGTGTTTTTCCATCCAACGACCTAACTCAGTGGTTGCTCTGCGGTTTGATAATACCCATACGGATGCCCCTCTAGGTTGGCTTGAAGTAAAACCATCGGCATGAATAGAAACTAGGAAGTCGGCTTTTCCTTTGCGTGCAATTTCAGACCTTTTATTCAAATTAACAAAATAATCACCGGTCCTAATTAAAAAAGACTGCATCCCTTTTTGTGCATCAATTTTGGTTTTTAAACGTTTAGCAATTTGTAGAGTGACTTTCTTTTCGTAGGTATACTTACCCAATGCACCAGGGTCATCACCACCATGTCCTGCATCAACAGCAATAATAATATCGCGACCATTTGGCACTGCAGCAATACTTTTGGGTACCTTAGTAACAAGAGTGGGCAGGTCGATGACTAAACGATGGCCATAGGGTTTTGCTGGTCGTAAACTAAAAATTTTCGCTTTACTGGCTTTTTTTAAATCAACAACTAGACGGAATGTACCACTTTCACCACTCGCACTTTCACGAATATTCTTGATCAAAACACCTTTATTGCTAATCTTTTTTAAGTTCGCTTTGTTATTAGTAGTTTTTAAGTCCACCACTAGACGGTCTGGGTGCGTCAGATAATGAGTTTCATAGTCGGGTTTTTGAGCAAGATCTAATACAATACGCGTATTATCAGGAGATGGCCAAGTTCGTACCCCTTTGAGCTCATTTTTTTGAGCAGCGAAGGCATTAAAACTAATGCTTTGTAATATAAATACAAAGCACAAAAAACATAACACTGATGTTAACCGTGTTAATCTGATTGAAGACGAGAAAGTCTTAACTGAACCGGGCTTTTTTTCCTGCACTATCATAAATTTTTCAATACTCTTAATCCAATTTCAGTATTCGCTTGTAAAGTGACTTCACGTTGGTCATCAATATAGGTCAATGTTAAATCTAAATCTGGAGGCGGCAAAAAACCAATGCCACGTTCAGGCCATTCAACTAGACAATGACTTGAATCACCAAAGTAATCTCGAATCCCCATAAACTCTAACTCTTCAGGGTCCGATAAACGGTACAAGTCAAAATGATAAATTTGCCAATCTGCCAATTCATAAGGCTCAACTAAAGTATAGGTAGGGCTTTTAACATTACCTTGATGACCTAGGCCTTGAATAAAACCACGCGTTAATGTTGTTTTGCCAGCGCCTAAATCTCCATGTAAATAAATACAGGTAGCGAGTTCACAGGCTTTACTTAAACGCTTACCAAACAAAACCGTTTGCTCTGCATCCTGTAGTTTTTCTTTTAATAAAGTAGACATTTCTTTTTACTGACTTCCAATATAGTTGATAGTTCTCATTATTAACGATCTCTCTAAAAAGAGTCACTTAATAAATAAATGGCATAAAGCTACCGTTTCCAATAGTACCAGAAAGCATATCCCGCATACCACCTCTAGCCACCACAAGCTAAAAAACATTATTATCATAGACTATTTAAGTTCACTTGGTGCTAAACAAAGCTAACCAACATGTCTATTTTTAACTACATTTTCTTCACCGCATCCGCCTTAACTGCATATTCTTTAACGATATTGCTAAGACTTTTAACAATAATCAGAATAAGGCATTTAAACTCGATAACAGGACAGGACCCATACATAAAAACTGATAGACACAATTAAGCGCCACATCATTAATATTAATGCAATCTTGCTTATTCAGATAAAGACATTATAAAACAAGACTATAAAATAATAATTAGACGATTTCAAAGTAACCTAAGTGCGCTATCAAAATACTTACCAGAATGTGTTAAACTCACCTTTATACAAAGATTTTAGCCCATCCTTTTCACCTTTTGATTAAAGCTAACCATGAAAAATACTCAACCAAGCGCTTCTTCATCGCAGCCACTCTCAAATGCTATTTCATCGACTCCTTCAGATGACGTTTCCGCGACTAAAAACCCCAAACTTTCTGAAACAGAACTTAGGGCGCTTACTAAAAAAATTAAATCATGGGGGAAGGATTTGGGTTTTCAAAAAGTAGGCATTAGTGATATTGACTTAAAAGATCAAGAAGCTAATTTACAAACTTGGTTAGATAACCAATACCACGGCGAAATGGATTACATGGCCAAACATGGCATGATGCGTGCCCGTCCCGATCAATTATTGCCAGGTACTTTACGCGTTATTTCAGTACGCATGGATTACTTGCCAGAAGAAGCCCAATTTGCCTCAAACTTAGAGAATAAAGATCTCGCTTATATCAGCCGTTACGCTCTAGGCAGAGATTACCATAAGGTGCTACGTAAAAAATTAAAACAACTCGGCGATAAAATACAAAGTGAATTTAGCGGCTTAGGCTTTCGCCCTTTTGTTGATAGCGCACCGATATTAGAAAGGCCATTGGCAGAAAAAGCGGGGCTAGGCTGGACAGGTAAGCACTCACTATTACTTGATAAAGATGCAGGTTCATGGTTTTTTATTGGCGAGCTATTAATTGATTTACCTTTACCTACGGACCAAGCACAAACAGCAGAATGCGGGCAATGTGTCGCCTGCATGACAATCTGCCCGACTCAAGCAATTGTAGCCCCTTACGTCGTTGATGGCAGACGTTGTATCTCTTATCTAACCATTGAATTATATGGTGTAATCCCAGTAGAGTTTCGTAAAGCGATCGGGAATCGTATTTACGGCTGTGATGACTGTCAGTTGATTTGTCCTTGGAATCGCTTTGCAGAAACAACCCAAGAATCGGATTATCAAGCAAAAGACTTTTTACAAAACCAATCACTAATAACCTTATTTAATTGGTCCGAGACTACTTTCTTAAAAAATACGGAAGGGTCGCCAATTCGAAGAATTGGGCACCAGCGCTGGTTAAGAAATATCGCAGTTGCTTTAGGTAATGCGCCAAGCAGTATCGAGACTATTACCGCTTTACAAAATAAACTTGAATTAAGTGATGATGAGATAGTTAATGAACATATTCAATGGGCATTAACCGAGCAACAGCAAAACATGCCAATCAATATTGACCGTTTAAATAAACGTTTAATTAATGCGGTAAAAAAAGGGTTACCAAGAGACGCTTAGTATTAAAGTAACGCACTTATTTTTAATGGTAGACAGCAAATAAAATAACAATAAAAAACCGTTTAAATGGTTTTCTATTGTTAGCTAACTAAAAAAGTATTTTAATCTTCTTTTTTAGTTAAAGAGTGGTGTAGCAAGGCAATAGCGATAGATAACATACCCGCTAATAAAGTTGCTAATACAACAATTAATGCTCGCTTAGGTTTAGCTCGAGCAAGTGGCGCTTCCACACTTTCCAGGTAACGATAAGGTGCAAAGTCATCTTCATCAACATTATCTAATGAATGCAACTCTATTAAAGTCCTTTTCATTTTAGCAATATTAGGATTTAACATATTTAGATCTTTTAGTGACTTAAGTACTTCTAGTTTTGCTTTTAATGCTTTCGCTCCTAAATTAACTTCAAATAAACTATTTTCACTTGATATGCTAGCTGTATAATTAGTTAAATCCGATGTTGAAGCAATTTGATAAGCGTATTCAACCTTTTTAGACAAAAGATCAAGGTCTTGTTTTGCATTCCACTCTGCCATATTTACACTAACTTCCAATTCATTGATCGATGAACCAATAAATAAAGATAACTTAGCCAACTGACTAACTTTTACTTTATTACCAACAAAGTTGATGTATTGATTTAATAATTCAGCAGAGCTGTCTTGTCCATCAGTACGAAAAGATAAAGTGGCTTCTTGAGTTTTGTTGTCTAGAGAGGCACTGATACCATCTCGCCAAACTTTTAACGTTCCTTTATATGCTTGATTAATTAATCTATTTTCAAGTGTTTTGGCATTAGTTGGAATTTGAATTTCATTTTTTTTTAAGAATGTTAAAAATACTTCGTTAGTTTCTAAAAATTGTTTTTTATTAATTGATGAGTTGAATTCATTAATAAAATTAAGAAATAAAGTTTCAGGAATAAATAAATCTTCTAAAGGAGAAATATAACTCGTTTTATCATTCTTATCGTTCTTATCATTTCCTTCACTGGCAAATTTTATCAGTGTTTTTACTTTTTCAGCGTGAGCATACAAAACGCCAACATTATTTAATTGAGGTTCAATAATTTTACCCTGAGCAACCCACCACTGCTGTGCAGTTAAAGCGTAGATAACAGAACCAACTATCGCTACTGTACACATTAATACAGTTACCCATTTATAAGCCCAAATTACTTTAACTAATTCAAGTAAATCAATCTCATCATTTTGAGGCACTTGTTGATAAACTGGTACATTAATTTTCCCTTCATTAAAGGTGGCATTATTGTTTTGAGACTTCATAACTACTCTCTTTATAAAAATTAAATAAAATATAATTAAAAATTAACGATTAATTGAGCTAGATTAAACATTAACACTCTGCAAATCTTGTAACGGCCAGCGTGGTTTTGCTTTTATTTCCAAACCTTGAGTATGCCCTGCTTTTAAACGTTGCATTCCTGCATAAGCAATCATGGCCCCATTATCAGTACAAAATTCACTACGCGGGTAGAACACTTCACCACCTAACTTTTTCATCGTAGCGGCAAGTTGCTCACGTAAAGCTGTGTTAGCACTTACTCCACCTGCAACCACTAAACGTTTTAAACCGGTCTGTTTTAAAGCTCGCTTACACTTTATGGCAATGGTATCAATCACAGCTTCTTGGAAAGCATAGGCAATATCAGCTTGAGTCTGATCATCTTTGCCTTCTCGTGCAATCGTCACCGCAGCAGAAGTTTTTAAACCACTAAAGCTAAAATCTAACCCAGGTCTATCAGTCATAGGACGAGGAAACTTAAACCGCCCCGCTACGCCTTGTTCGGCCATTTTAGCTAAACGAGGTCCACCAGGATAATCCAACCCTAACAATTTAGCGGTTTTATCAAATGCTTCACCCGCAGCATCATCAATACTTTCACCTAATAAGGTGTATTCACCAATCGCATCCACTTGCACTAATAAGGTATGGCCACCTGATACGAGTAATGCGACAAAGGGAAAATCTGGTTTATGTTCTTCTAACATAGGCGCGAGTAAGTGACCTTCCATGTGATGCACTGCTATCGCAGGTTTCCCCCATGCGTAGGCTAAGCTGCGGCCAATACAAGAACCGACTAATAATGCGCCTACTAATCCAGGCCCCGCGGTATAAGCAATGGCATCAATATCATCTTTAGTACAATTAGCGAGTTTCAAAGCATCTTTAATCAGTGGAATTGTTTTACGAACATGGTCGCGTGACGCTAACTCAGGAACAACACCACCATAATCAGCGTGTAATTTCACCTGACTATATAATTGGTGAGATAACAAACCTTGTTGATCGTCATAAACAGCAATACCTGTTTCATCACATGACGTTTCAATGCCTAAAATGCGCATAATAAACAACCTTATAGCTAAAACAATTAGCTCATTAATTAAGCTAATTAAATAAAATAGAGGATATAATAAAAAATTAGACGCATTCTAACGGAAAAGTGCATTTAAGATTGCTTTTTTTGTCGATCTTGATTATAAAATGCAGATCTGAGGATCTTTGGGATCTTTATACTTTATTAATTAAAATTAGTGCGGAATTTCTTTACATTATCCCCCAAATAGGATTAAAATCTCGCACCAATTTAAATGCACTGGTCAATTTACGACCGTAACCATAAAGGTAATAGGCATATGCCAGTAATTAAACTTCGTGAAAACGAACCATTTGACGTAGCACTACGTCGTTTTAAACGTTCTTGTGAAAAAGCAGGTATCTTAGCAGAAACACGTAAGCGTGAATTCTTTGAAAAACCTACTACAGTTCGCAAACGTGCTAAAGCAGCAGCTGTTAAACGTCACTTGAAAAAACTTTCTCGTGATAACGCACGTCGCGTTCGTCTATACTAGAATAGATAAAGGTTTCCGATGTCTATAAAAACAAGATTACAAGAAGAACAAAAGCTTGCAATGCGCGCTAAGGATAAGGTCCGTTTAAAGACTATCCGCTCATTAATTGCTGCTGTGAAACAGATTGAACTCGATGACAAAGTTGAATTGGATAACGACGCTGTAACTGCGGTGGTTGTTAAATCAGTAAAACAGCGTAAAGACTCAATCTCGCAGTTTGAAAAAGCTGACCGTACTGATCTTGTTGATATTGAGAAAATGGAACTTGTTATTTTAGAAGAGTTTTTACCTCAAGCACTCACTTCGGAAGAAGTTGAAGCACATATTAAGCAAGCTATTGCAGCAGTTGATGCACAAGGCATGCAAGATATGGGCAAAGTGATGGGGATACTCCAAAAAGAGATACAAGGAAGAGCGGATATGGGTTCAGTCAGTGGTCTTGTAAGAGCACACTTGAAATAAACCCTATTCATCTTTTTTGATTAAAAAACCTCAGCTTAATACTTAAGTCTGAGGTTTTTTTGTTTTAACCTGTATTAAATATTAATTCCCCCTATTATTTATTCATCTATTAATTGTAATGAGTATTAACAACTATTGTGTACTTTTAACCACAACGAGTATACTAGCCTCTTTTATCAATAGGACTCACAATGGCCGGCCGCATTCCCAAAAATTTCATTGACGATCTGATTTCTCGCACCGATATCGTTGATGTAATTGATAGCCGTCTTAAATTGAAGAAAAAAGGTAAAAGCTACCGCGCACGCTGTCCCTTTCATAATGGTAATAACGACTCAACTTTCTCTGTAAGTCCAGATCAACAGTTTTACCATTGTTTTAATTGTGGGGTTAGCGGTAATGTCGTTTCCTTCCTTATGGATTACGACGGAATTGAATTTGTCGATGCCGTAGAAGTACTCGCAGAGCAATTGTCCATTGAAGTACCCCGTGAAGAATCAGGGCACACTCAACCAGCAACCACTTATGTCGATAGAAAAGATCTTTATCAACTGATGGCTGACATAACCCGCTTTTATCAACAACAATTACGTACACATAAACACAGTGAAAAAGTCATTAACTACTTAAAAAGTAGAGGCTTGTCGGGTGAAACAACTAAACATTTTCAAATCGGTTATGCCCCCGATGGTTGGGATGAAGTACGTAAAAAATTCGCTATCAACAAGCAATTAGAGCAACAGTTAATTGATGCTGGCATGCTGATCAGTAAAGATAGCGGTGGTAGCTATGACCGTTTCCGCGATCGCTTAATGTTCCCTATTCTAGATAGGCGTGGTCGAGTAATCGGCTTTGGTGGGCGTGTTTTTGATGATACAACACCAAAATATTTAAATTCGCCGGAAACCCCTATTTTCCATAAAGGCAAAGAACTTTATGGTTTGTATCAAGTTAAACAACATGAAAAAGACGTAAAACGCATTTTAGTCGTTGAAGGTTATATGGATGTTGTTGCGCTAGGACAATTTGATATTCACTATGCAGTTGCTTCTTTAGGGACGGCAACCACACCAGATCATATTCAATTATTGTTTAGACAAACCAGCGAAGTTATTTGTTGTTTTGATGGTGATAGCGCGGGACGAACCGCAGCATGGCGGGCCCTTGAAAATGCCCTACCCTCTATTCAAGATGGTCGAACATTACGCTTTATGTTCTTGCCTGACGGTGAAGATCCAGATAGCCTAGTACAAAAAGAAGGCAAAGCATTTTTTGAAAAGTTGGTTGACCAAGCAATGCCATTATCAGATTTTTTATACCAACATCTACTAACACAAGTTGATATGCGTAGTGCCGATAGTAAATCTAAATTAGCACAACTAGCGATTCCGTTATTAAAAAAACTGCCTGACTCTGTATTTAGACAGATGATGGAAACGCGTTTAATTAGCTTATTAGGCATTGAAAAAGAAGGCTTAAAAAAGCTTTTACCCGCGCCAACAAAACTTGAAAAAAGACCAACATCAAAAAAAATAACGCCAATGCGTTTAGCTATTTCATTACTACTACAGAATCCGCAAATGGCCTATCAGTTAGATGAAATACCTGAATTTAAAGAAATGCAAATACCCGGCTTAACTCTTTTAAATTCACTACTTGAAATTTGTAGGGACACACCCCATCTCTCTACTGGTCTACTATTAGAACATTGGCGCGAACAGCCACAAGAAAAGCAACTAATTGCTTTAGCAACTTGGAATAACCAAGTACAAGAAGATAAATACGAACAAGTATTTTTCGACATATTAGATAATTTTTTATCATTACACCTGACCCAACGAATTGAGTTTTTAAAACAAAAATCAAGGCAAGGTGAGATTTTAACTACAGAAGAAACAGTCCAGCTGGCTCAACTTCTAAAAGAACAAAAACAACATTAATGGGATTGGCATAAAATTCATTTTAAGCGTATACTCGAGCGCTTATATTTTTTCCCATTTACACCACATTTCACGACTAATTTTGGATGGTACCTATGGCGCAAACACCTCAATCACAGCTTAAAGAGCTGATCATTAAAGGTAAAGAGAATGGTTTCTTAACCTTCGCAGAAGTGAATGATCACCTTCCGCAAGATATCGTTGAGTCAGAGCAAATTGAAGATATCATTCAGATGATCAACGACATGGGTATCCGAGTTGTTGAAACTGCTCCTGATGCTGATGATCTTATTCTTTCTGGCACTGATAACGATGAACCGGATGAAGATGCGGTAGAAGCCGCAGCACAAGTATTAGCAACGGTTGAGTCAGAAATTGGCCGTACTACCGACCCTGTTCGTATGTACATGCGCGAAATGGGTACAGTAGAACTACTGACACGTGAAGGCGAGATTGTTATCGCTAAACGTATCGAAGAAGGCATTAAAGAAGTACAGAACTCTGTTTCTGAATATCCAGCAACCATTCGTAACCTATTAGATAACTACGATAGCTATGAAGCAGAAGAAATGAAACTAACTGATTTAATCAGTGGTTTTATTGATCCAAATGATGATATGACACAAGCGGTTAGTGCAACCAATATCGGTTCTGAATTATCGGAAGCTGAATTAGATGACGATGCTGATGACAAAGAAGATGACGAAGAAGAGGAAGAAGGTCCTAAAGGCCCTTGTCCAGAAGAAGCGGCAGAAAAATTCACTGAACTACGTCGTTTAAACAACATCGTTGAAAAATCAATTACAAAAAATGGCCGTAAACATGCGGACACCTTAAGTGCGATTGAAGAACAAGCTGAATATTTCCAACAATTTAAACTCATTCCAAAACAGTTTGACCGTATGGTAAAACTGATACGTGGCAACATGAGTGCTGCACGTGTTCAAGAACGTTTAATATTAAAAATCTGTGTTGAACAGTGCAAAATGCCAAAAGCTGAATTCATTAAAATCTTCAAAGGTAATGAAACTAACAGTGCGTGGTTAGAGAAAGTACTCGCTGGCAATCAACCTTATGTTCAAGGTATTAAAGAGTCGGTAGAAGATTTAGAGCGTTGCATCCGTAAAATGCTAGCAATCGAAGTAGAAAGTGCACTAACTATCGCTAACTTGAAAGAAATTTCTCGTGCAATGAGCATTGGTGAAACTAAAGCTCGTCGTGCTAAGAAAGAAATGGTCGAAGCTAACTTACGTCTAGTTATCTCGATTGCTAAAAAATACACCAACCGTGGTTTACAGTTCTTAGATTTAATCCAAGAAGGTAATATCGGTCTAATGAAAGCCGTTGATAAATTTGAATACCGTCGTGGTTACAAGTTCTCAACTTATGCTACATGGTGGATCCGCCAAGCAATCACTCGTTCTATTGCTGACCAAGCGCGTACGATCCGTATTCCTGTACACATGATTGAAACGATTAACAAACTTAACCGTATTTCGCGTCAAATGTTACAAGAGATGGGCCGTGAACCACAGCCAGAAGAGCTAGCTGAACGTATGATGATGCCTGAAGATAAAATTCGTAAGGTATTAAAAATTGCTAAAGAGCCAATCTCAATGGAAACCCCAATTGGTGATGATGAAGATTCACACCTAGGTGACTTCATTGAAGATACAACGATTGCACTACCTGTTGATAGCGCAACTAGCGAAAGCCTTAAAAATGCAACTAACGATGTATTAGAAGGGTTAACAGCTCGTGAAGCTAAAGTACTGCGTATGCGTTTTGGTATTGATATGAATACAGACCACACGTTAGAAGAAGTAGGTAAACAGTTTGATGTAACACGTGAACGTATTCGTCAGATTGAAGCTAAAGCACTACGTAAGCTTCGTCATCCTAGCCGAAGTGAACAACTTCGTAGCTTCTTAGACGAGTAAACACTAGGTAAAGGTCAGATAGTTCTGTTTTCTTATATAAATCTGACCTTTAACGCTGATAAAATAAGCAATCAAACGTAATAGACTAGACACGTAAAAATCTAGCTTATATAATCAGCCCACAAATTTAGGCCCTTTAGCTCAGTTGGTTAGAGCATACGACTCATAATCGTCAGGTCCCCCGTTCGAGTCGGGGAAGGGCCACCATATTTTAAAAGCCGTAATAGATTAATTTCTGTTACGGCTTTTTTATACCTGTCTCAACGGTCCAATAACAAAAACCACTTCAGGTATAGATTAACTCTTTGATATTCACTCTGAAGGAGTTAGCCACTATGAAAATATCTACAGCATAAGAACTCAAGCTCGTCATTTGATAAAGTGGCAACGAATGGAATGGGTTCACTTGCTGATTTAATCGACACAACACCAAACAATCCTCTTACGCTACTTTATAAAGGGTTTTATTCACTTCGGTTATTGAATTAATGACAAAGCAATGGATCGAGCATCATTAACAGCGCCTCTGAAAAAAGAAAGTAGTTTGAGGTCACTCGCAAGGTGATCGCTCGAGATCAAATTATTCGCTTAAAAAGCTCGAAAAAATGAAATTAGCTTCCAACAACGATTGATTTTCGCTTGGAAAACGCACCATAAAAGGTATGTAAATAAAAGCAGCAAAAAAATGCCAGTCAATGATTAACTGACTGGCATTAGATAAAAGTACATTTTTTACTTGTTACCATTCATATCTAACGGCCTACTGCTTTATCTATTTATATTGTTCTATTTATATTGTTTAATTAGGCTATTTTTTCGCGATAACCCATATAGCATGGACAATACCGGGAATGTAGCCAAGTATTGTCAGTAATATGTTAAGGACAAGAGTCCATGAAAATCCGACTTGTAAAAACACACCTACTGGCGGTAGTAAAATAGCGAAAATAATACGAATAATATCCATGATTTAATCCTTAAAATTATTTAATCCAATAAAATGGGTAAGTATTCAAATACTGACCTTGTTCAATAATTATTGAGCAAACATCACGCCATTATTTAAGCCAAACAAAACACAAGCATAAAGCATTGATTTCAAACGACTTAAATTGATTTTTAGAATAAAATAATGATAAGGGGAAATAATTGAAGATTTCAAACAAGAAAATAATTCTCGGTAGTTGTAAAATTTACTTATCTACTTATAGAAAATGTTAGAGCACTTAAAACTCATTCTTCAAAGTATTTAAGTTAGAACTATTCGATATGCCACGAAGATAATATTTTCAGAAACACTAAGGGGTTAAAAAGGACTGATATTGAATGATGTTAGCATTAAGGAAAACCAACTTATCTCCCACAATATAACCAGTAGCACACTTCTTCTATCACTGTTGCTATCACTGTAATTAATGGGAGTTAAAAGCTAAACTTTTACAATTTGATTTCTTCCATTGTCTTTGGCTTTATAAAGCGCCTTATCAGCGCGTTTAAACCACTCTGTAAAGCTTTCACCTTCCCTATAGGTTGACATGCCAGCACTGAAAGTAACTTGAGGAGCAGGACTAAAATCCATCGTAGCGACCCTTTCACGCACCTCTTCCATATGCTCATAGACTTTCTCTGAAGTAGAGGCCGATAATAACACTACAAACTCTTCGCCGCCCCATCGACAGATAAGATCTTCTTTACGCATGCTTGTGGTCAATTCATTGGCGAAGCGACACAGAACCTTATCTCCCGTGTCATGTCCATATTTGTCGTTAATATTTTTAAAGTTATCAAGATCGAGGACCGCTAATGCAATACTTACATGATGTCTTTTAGCGCGCGAGAGCTCTTTTTCAACTAACGCATTAAAAGCACGACGATTATATAAATTAGTCAATGAGTCTTTAGAAACTTGCACTTCAAGTTTATCATTCTGTTCATTGAGCAAGATATTTTTAGATGAAATCTCTTTAGTTCGTTCTCTAACCATCTCTTCCAGCTGAGTGGTATGATGATGAATTTTTTGAAGGCTGCGATGAAACGCTTTAGAAAGTGCGCCAATTTCATCTTTAGAATGAATAATACGTATAAAATTACTTTTAGCGGTTACCGACGCTTTTACATCTTTAGTTAGCCTCACTATAGGACCTGTAACCTTATTTGATAATTGGCTTATGATAAACAAAAAAACAATCATTAGGATAATTGAAATAGTTAATGCACTGTATACAATGCTGTATATACCTCGAAAAATTTCAGATTCTTGAGTAGTTACAAATAAATTCCACCCAGGTAAATACTTAATCTTAGAAAAAGTAACTATTTTAGACTCTTGTAATTGTGTATCGTAATAACGCCCATAACCATTATTTTGTGATTTGGTTTGCCTTGTTATTCTATAAAACCCAGGGAAAGTAGCGCTATCCGAGGTTGAAAGACGACTTTTCATTACTACACTAGGAGCAGGGTGTGCGACCACTAAATCATTGGAATCGGATAACCAAGCATAACTACCATTTGCTAATTTGATTGATGATAATTTATCAATAATGGTTTTTAGTGGCACAGCCACGGCGAGTGTTCCTTGCCATTTATCCTGGTCATTTAACACTGGTACGGCAACGATTATCACTGGTTTTTTTTCAAATAACGTGTCCGAAGGCACTGTGATGTTATAGGGTTTGTTTTGCCACTCTTCACCTTTCAAAAACAAAGGGTTTGTCACTTTATTTTTATTGCCTGAAGCATCAACTAAGTTTAAATTTTGATCCACGTAAATAGCATTAACAAAGTTACGATTACCTACTTTCATCAAACGTTGCAGTGTTTGCTTGATTTTATCTGGGTCATTTTTTTTAAGTAACGAGTCATCACTTTGCATTTTTAACATCGCAATATATTGAGCAAATTCTTGGCTCAATATATTGGCATGCATATTTGAGATTTCACTGGATTTTTCGAGTTCTAAATTCAGTACATTCTCTCGTTGATTGATAAAAATAGTCACTAACAATAACGCAGTGAAACAAATCATCACTAATGAAAACAGAGTAATCATTTTGGCTTTTATACTATAAAACATAATCACCTTAGGTGAGGTTATTAAAGGTGATAAAAACATCAACTTTAAAGATGGGTAACAATTATCATTTGTAATACTATACAAAGAAAAAGCAGATAACTATTTCAATCTAAAAACTAATAATATACGAACTCAACATTTATTATGATAAATATTAAAGTGATAAAGTAGTAATAATATGAATTTTTATCACATATGATTAATACTTTGTATTAAAACCTTACAATTCACTTTTTTAAATGTTGTAACGCACAATTTACATACTTGCAACAATAAGTATTATATTAGCATTTTATGTAAATATAATTAGATTAAGTCAATAAATTTTATAAAAAATTTACATTTAAAGTGAAACATTCCACTCTTTTTTAGAGCCCAATATTCTATCGAATTGATACCAGTAATTTTATAATCAATCCTAAAACTAATTCAGTAAGTAATACCGTCAGCGTTAAAGCTAAACATACTCACTCAAATATCTTTTTCTATTATTGAATTCAAGTAATAGTAAAACTCCCCTAGTAAATCAGAATATTTACTTTAAGCTAATCGTTAATTAAATAAGCAATAGATAGGACAACACATGAGTGATTTACCTCCATCACGTATTACTGAAATATTAAAACTCGACCAGCAACAACGCTTTCAATATTTATGTAAAGAAGTAAACAAGCAACAACAAATTTGGTTATTAATAGATGAACATGGTTGCGTTATGCTCAACACAGAAGATGAAGACTGTGTTCCGGTATGGCCAAATAAGGAGTTTGCTGAGGACTGGGCGACAGAAGAATGGTCTCATTGTAAGGCTGAAGCGATTAGCTTGAATAAGTGGCGTGAACGTTGGACACCAGGCTTAGAAGATGATGAACTATCGATTGTTGTTTTCCCAGACAAAGCTCTAAAAGGGTTAATTTTCTTCCCTGATGAATTTGAACATGAACTTAACCTTAAAAGTAAAAAATAAAAAATTAACAAGTGTATTAATTGTTAATGTGTTGCTGAGTTGATGACAGTTTCAATTGCGCTTTATCAAAAGTACACTGAAGAAAACTGATACCCGTTACTATGCTTTATAGAAAATATGATTAAAGCAGGCATAAATAATAAGTCGAATGAGAGCAAGATGAACCGAACAATAAACACCTTGAAACATTTATTACCCATTAAATGGTTGCTGCTAGCTTGCCTTTCATTCTCTTCTAGTTTGTCTGCACACCCGCACGCATGGGTAGATACAAACACAGCGATTGGAAGTGACAAAACACATATTACCGCCTTACACATGACTTGGACTTTTGATGCAGAAACATCAGACTATATGTTACAGGGTGAAGATATTAGCCCAGAACATATCGATAATACGTTACAGTTATTAGCTACCAGCGTCACCAATAACATGTATAACGAACATTATTTTACCTATTTCTATGTTGGTAATACGCCGATTAAGTTCAAGACAGCACGTTATCCTCAGCTAATACAATATCAAGACAAGTTAGTGCTAACCTTTGATATTCCCTTATCTGAGCCTATCGCGTTTAATAATAAAGACTTTAAACTGTTTATTTACGATTCAACTTATTTTGTTGATATGTCATGGCTTGAGGCACAGGATATTCAACTCACCGAAGACATTAGTAAACACTGTAAATATAAATTACTTGAACCTACAGCCTCAGATGCGCAACGTGCTTATACTTTATCCTTAGCAGATGACGTAGCGCCCAATAATGCACTCGGACAACTCTTTTCTCAGCAGTTCCAGTTACACTGCGACTAATGAATATATGGAGGGGTAGCAAATCCCCCTTCTCTCCCATTTACAGATTTTTCTACCATTAGGAAGTAACTATGCTTTCAATTTTTGATATTTATAAAATAGGTATTGGGCCGTCGAGCTCACATACCAGTGGCCCTATGCTAGCCGCTTATCTGTTTGCCACTGCTAACCAAGAAAATATAGAACGTATTACCAGTATTAAAATTGAACTGTATGGATCTTTGTCGTTAACGGGCAAGGGGCACCATACAGATAGAGCTATCATGTTAGGTTTAATGGGCTTTAAACCAGATACAGTAAAAACCAATACTGCCAATAAATTATTAAAGGAAATTGCAGAAACAAACATGCTGCCGTTTTTAAATACACAGAGCATTGCATTTAATCCAGAGATTGATATTGAGTTTAAACGTGAAAGCTTGCCATTGCATGAAAATGGAATGCGTTTGATGGCTTATGAGCAAGATAAACAAATCGACTCTCACACTTATTACTCAACCGGTGGCGGGTTTATCAGCACAGAAGAGCAATTATTAAACCCCGTTAAAACACCTAAAAATAGCGTACCTTACCCTTTTAATTCAGCAGAAAGCTTACTCAACCAAGCAGACCGAAATGGATTAAGCATTGGTGGCTTGGTATTAAAGAATGAGCTTAGTTTTTGCAGTGAGCAACAACTCGATGAAACGGCTGAGAAGATATGGAAAGTGATCTCACTATGTCTGGAGCGAGGCCTGAAAACAGAAGGCATCCTAGAAGGTGGTTTACAGGTTGTGCGCCGAGCACCCGCTTTATTAAAAACACTACAATCTAGTGAAGGGATTGATAACGACCCAATGAGTATTTTAGATTGGGTTAACCTGTATGCCTTTGCGGTTAGTGAAGAAAATGCAGCTGGCGGGCAAGTGGTCACATCCCCGACCAATGGTGCAGCAGGAGTTATCCCTTCAGTCTTAATGTATTACAACAAATACATACGTGAAATTGATACAGCGAAATTAAAGGACTTTTTAGCCGTATCAGCAGCGATTGGAATGCTATATAAAATGAATGCTTCTATTTCAGGGGCAGAAGTAGGTTGCCAAGGTGAAATTGGCGTTTCATCATCAATGGCAGCAGCAGGTTTAACAGCAATTCGAGGCGGTAGTAATGAGCAAATTTGCATTGCCGCTGAAATAGCAATGGAGCATTCACTAGGTATGACCTGTGACCCGATCGGTGGACTAGTACAAATCCCCTGTATAGAGCGTAATGCAATGGGTGCAATGAAAGCGATTAATGCCTCTAGAATGGCCTTAAAACGTAATAGTAAATCACTCATTTCGTTAGATAAAGTGATCGCTACTATGTTTCAAACTGGTAAAGATATGAATAAAAAATACCGTGAAACATCACAGGGTGGATTGGCTGTGATTCACCTAGCGCCGCCTTGCGAATAAGTTATTATCTATTAACTGACACTGATTTCTTTTCTGTTAACCGACATTAGCTAATGAATAACAACCTCTTACAATTAAGAGGTTGTTATTATCTAGAAGTCGTTATAAGCCAATCAACACACTTTTCACTCCATACATGTTTTATTTAAAAAATGGTTTTATTTAAAAAATGGTTTTATTTAATAAATGGCTTTATTCAATACATCGCTATATTAGTTTATTTTTAATAACTCAACATCAAAAATCAATAATGACCCGGGGGTGATTTTACCTGCACTGCGATTGCCATAAGCAAGCTTACTCGGGATGAAGAAACGGAATTTATCCCCTTCCACCATCAATTGAACACCTTCCGTCCAACCTGGAATAACTTGATGCAAACCAAAAGAAATAGGCTCACCACGGTCTACTGAGCTGTCAAAAACCGTACCGTCAAGCAATGTGCCATGATAATGAACTTGTACGTTACTTTTTGCGGTTGGGTGTACTGTCCCTTCGCCTTTTTCTAATATCTCATATTGCAGACCGGAATCCGTCACCATCACCCCTTCTTTAGTTGCATTTTCAGTTAAAAACACCTCTCCTTTAGCAATATTTTCTGGCGCATTTTTACCTGCGTTCATAGATTGAAAAATAAAAAATGCGACGACTAGAATTAACGCAATAAGAATAAATTTAATCATACTAACTTCCTGAATTTGTAAAAATATAAAATGAAGTACTGACTGTACTAAATTTTACTGGTTTATTTAACTCTAATTTAAGATACACGCACAATACCGGTCACAGATACCGCTCTAATCATAGCAACCATAAAAAAACAGGGCATGGAGCTTAGCTGAAAGCTTATTATGCGGCAGTTCAGTAATGAGACATAAAAGGGAAAAGGACCGCTGAAAATAAACAGACAGTGGATAATAGATAGAGAATGAATAAGCTCTAAACAGTCATGAATATCGGAAAGCAGTGAGAAAACTAATTTTCTCACTGCTTTATTACGTTAATTTTTCAACGCATCAAGCATTTAACTTAATAGAGAGTCGAAATAATACGTTTAATTTCTGCTCTTTGTTGTTTCCATTGCATTCAATCTTAGCTCTTCATTAAGTTGTTTTTCTACGTAACCCGGTGAATGTGTATTACCGGAGATTAAACGGTACATAGCTGGAATAACAAACAAGGTCACCATGGTCGCAAACGCCATTCCAAAAAACACCACCGTCCCAACTGCGATTCGACTCTCAGAGCCTGCACCAGAAGATATAATGAGTGGAATTGAACCCGCCAGCGTAGTGAACGCAGTCATCAAAATAGGTCGTAAACGACGTGCAGAGGCATCAATGATCGCAACTTCTAGCGCAGCGCCTCTATCACGTAATTGATTAGCAAATTCAACAATCAAAATACCATTTTTTGTTACCATACCAATCAACATGATCATGCCAATTTGACTGTAGATATTTAATCCCTGACTCATCACAACCATACCAATAAAGCCACCCAACACCCCCATCGGTACGGTTAACATGACCACTAAGGGGTTGATAAAGCTTTCAAATTGAGCAGCTAGCACTAAATAGGCCACCAATAAAGCAAGTCCAAATACAATTAACACGCTACTACGGTTTTCTTTGTATTCTTTCGACTCACCATTATACGAGACTGAAATGTCACTTGGCAGTAACTCTATTGCTTTTGCGTCCAGGTAATCTAATACTTGCCCCAAAGACTTCCCTTCTGCGGCACTTCCGCCTAAGGTAATTGATTTTTGTTTATTGTAATGAGACAAACGGTTGGCGGAAGCCACCTCTTCGATATCAGCAATAGTATCTAAAGTGATCAATTCACCACGATTGGTGCGCATATAAATCTGACTTAAATCACTGACATTATTGAAGCTGTTTTCATCACCGCGTAAATAAACATCATATTCTTCACCGCGATCGATATAAGTGGTTTCACTACGACCTCCGAGCATCACTTCTAAGGTTTGAGATAGTTCATCCAAACTCACTCCTAATTCCGCCGATCTTTGTTTGTCTAAGGTCACCACTAATTCAGGTGTTTTTTCTGAATAATCTAAATCACCATTAATGAGTATGCCATCTGCTTCAGCATGTTGCCTTAATAGCTCGGCATACTTGGCTAGCTCAGGGTAATCGGAACCACCAAGTACAAACTCAACTTGGTCACCAGAACCTCCTCTGAAACCTGGTAATAATGGACGCACTTTAATATCAGGTAGATTTTTTAATGCTTTATTAACCAAACCAAGCGCTTGATTGGCCGATACACTTCGCTCATTCCAGTCTTCTAAAATCATAATAACGAAACCGGTTTGGTCCCCCGCGTTACCACCAAATGCCGGCGCTTGAGTACTAAAAGACTTGATCACACCTTGACCTAGTAGTGGCATCAAACGCGCTTGTACTAAATCCATATTAGCCGACATACGGTTAAAACTAGTGCCTTCGGCTCCTTTCACAAAAGCGAAGATCACCCCTCTATCTTCCTTAGGCGCTAATTGTGAAGGAATTTGTTGCATTAAAAAGTAACTCCCCGCAATACAAGCCAAAATAACTAAGGGGGCCGCTAAACGCAATTTCATTGCATAGACTAAACCACCACGATAAACACTTTCTAAGCGTGAAAACTGTTTATCCACCCAACGGTTAAAACGGTTTTGTTGTTGATGCTCTTTTAACATTTTACTCGCTAATACGGGCGTTAATGTTAAGGCAATAAAGGATGAGAAAATAACCGACATGGCGAGTAATACTGAAAACTCAGTAAATAATAGTCCTACCATGCCGTCCATAAAGGAGATAGGTAAAAAAACCATCACCAACACCATAGTGGTCGCGATAACAGCAAAACCAACTTCTCTGGCGCCCTTATAAGCAGCCATCAAGGGTTTTTCCCCTTTTTCAAGGTGGTGGAAAATATTCTCAACCACCACGATCGCATCATCAACCACCAGCCCTATCGATAAAATTAGCGCCATTAAGGTAATTAAATTGATGGAGAATCCGAAATAATAGGCTGCAATAAAAGCGGAAATTAACGATACAGGTACTGTAATGGCAGGAATGATGGTGGCCCTTGCTTGACCAATAAAAATATACAAGACCAAGATCACCAGCCCACCAGTGATCATTAAGGTGTTATAAACCTCTTCAATAGAACGCTCGATAAATACAGTCGAATCATAATCCACTAACAAGGTCGTATTTTCAGGTAAAAACTGTTGAATATTATCCACTTCTTTGCGCACAGCAGCAGCAACTTGTAATGGGTTAGCATCGGATTGGGCAACAATACCTAAGCTTAGATTAACCACTCCATTACTTTTGAAGGCAGAGTTTTCATTTTCAGCTCCTACATAGACTTTTGCGACATCTTTTAAATAAATAGGAGTCCCATCATTGGCAGTCCGAACCACTAAATAATCAAAATCTTGAGGTTCCGCATATAAGCGTGCTGTTCTAACTGACATCACCGTGGTGTCATTGCGTACTTCACCTCCAGGATTTTCAACATTTTCGGTTTGTAATGCATTAACAATGTCATTTGTGGTCACAGATCGGCCAGCCATCATGTCTGGATATAACTTCACATACATGACCTTGTATAAGCCACCCGATAAATCCACTGAACTCACACCGCTGATCAAACTAAATCGGTCTACCAAAATACGATCTGCATAATCGGTAAGTTGAGTCCTATCCATGGTTGTCGAGTTGAGATTAATATAAAGGGAAGGCTCACCTGAACCGTTGTTTTTAGAAACAATAGGCTCATCGGCTTCATCGGGTAAACTTCGTTCTGCTTTAGCTACTGCATCACGAATATCGCTAACGCCTTCGGTTAAGTCCCAACCTAAATCAAATGTCACCGTGATACGTGACATACCATTTCGAGTAACTGACTCAATGTCATCAATACCGCTAATACCTGTAATTTGATCTTCAATAACAGCAGTAACCTGACTCTCCATGATGGTTGCACTTGCTCCTTCATAACGAGTCATGACCGATACAACCGGGCTTTCTATATCCGGCATTTCACGAACAGAGAGCTTACTAAAAGAAACTGCACCAAATACACACAGCAATAAGCTTAATACTATTGCCATTACCGGTCGTTTTACCGACACATCTGATAGCCACATTATTTACGGTCCTTGTCAGTCTTTGCTTTCGCATTAACATCTGCTGCTGAACCTTCTTTACCTAAATCATTGATGACTAGACCATCACGCATATTCACCAAACCTTGCACGACAATACGCTCTCCAATTTCCAAACCTGATTCAATTAAAGCTTGGTCACCGATACGCGCACCGAGGGTCACCTCTCTACGTTGTACTTTATTATCATCACCAATCACATACACAAAGCGTTTAGTACCTGAGTACTCCAGCGATTGCACTTCAATAATAGGCTCATTAACAGCGGCAAACACCAGCTGAGACTTCATCATCATACCGGGCTTTAATTGTTGACTTTTATTATCGAAAAGCAAACGAACACGTAGGTTCAAGGTGTCAGGATTGATACGCGAATCAACAGCGGCTACTTTACCTATAAACGAAGTATCGGACCACGCACGGCTAATAGCTGAAACATCCATACCAATTTCGACCATAGATAAATAACGCTCAGGGACAGGTAAATCTAAAGTCATTTCAGAGAGGTCATCTAAGGTCAGTAACGTTTCACCTATGGCTACGGTTTTACCTTCACTAAAGTCCAGTAAACCGATGGTGCCAGCGAAAGGGGCAACAAGACGGTGATTATCAACAAAAACTTGTGCTGCAAGTAAACGCGCTTTAGCAATTGCAACTACCGAGGCTTGTCCATCAAATTCTGTTTGTGTGACGGCCTGCTTTTTTATTAAACGCTGAAAATCTTTTAGCTTCCTTTGTTCATCTCGTAAATAAGCCCTAGCTTCAGCCAATAAAGCTTTTGCTTTAGCATCATCTAATTGAATAAGTAGTTGCCCTTTTTTTACTGTTTGGTTTGCTTCTACCGCTATCCGCGTGACTTTGGCTGTCACTTCTGAGGCAATGCTAACAAATTGTTCGGCTTGTAACTTACCGATCAGGGTTAAGGATTGAGCAACTTCATGCATCGCAACCACATCACTATGAACAGGTACAGCGGGTGCTGGACCACGAGCAGAAGCTAAACTGCTAACGACACTCAATAATAGCCCCGCAAAAATAAAAACCTTCTTTGATTTATTCATTATTTGATCTTCTAGTAGATATGGTTCGAGTAACAAGAAAAAGACAATAGCATTCAACTATTGCTTCTATCATAAAGTAAAAAAAGGCAAAGATTGTGAAGAAAATGTGGAGATATGCTAAAAAAGAGAGAAAATAAATACGCTAAATGCTTAAAAAGCATGAAAATAAAAATAATTTATCGCAAAAATCAAATTAACTCACAGTAAGTAAGATTCAGGCATGGCTATAATAGAAACAATTATCTTTATCGACAACACGAACAAAACAAGTCATTAGGAGTAGTAGTTTATGGTTACTGTATTATTTCGTTGGGAAATAAATCCAGCACATGAAAAAGTATTTAAAGAAGGTTGGACAGAGTTAGTACAACGAAATATTGAAAAATACGGTGCTCTAGGCTCTCGTTTACATAAAACTAAGGATAATCAATGGGTTTCTTACAGTCAGTGGATAAGTGAAGAGCATTATTTGAAAGCACAAGGGTTGGAAGATAAACATGAAGGTGCGCGAGTTAAAATGCTAACTGCAATCATTAGCTCTGCTCAACCATTAGTATTAGTGCCTGTATTAGATCATTTAATCGGCACAAAAATTTAAACATTTATTCATCGTATCGAATATAAACCAAAACCTTAAACTAAAAAAAACAAGCAACTACAACGTTTTTATTACAGTCTCACAAGTATCCCTGTAAATATTTCTGTGTAGTTGCTTGTTTTAAAAGAAAAAATAATACCCTGTAAATAATTCAATATTAAATAACAGTTAATACTTTTTCCATTGTCAGTCTTGATTTAGCCAATTTCGCATTATAATCCTCAGATGGATGATGGTAACCAATTGCTAATGCAACGTCACATTCATATCCACCTAGCTCATCAGCAAAAATTTCACCTATTAGTTGGCTATCGACACCTTCCATCGGCGTTGAATCTACTTTTAAACGCGCTAACGTATGCATTGCATTACCTAATGCAATATAAGTTTGAGATTTAGTCCAGCTTGCATTACGACCTTGCTCATCAGTATTCATATCAGCAAAAGCGTAACCGCCGAATGCTTTTTCTTTATCTTCTAATTTAGTGCGATTATCAACGATACCTTGGTCGACTACTTTTTCATAATCAGCACGCGTGTAAGCTGGGTTATGTGCAAATAAGATAATATGCGAACAAGCAAAAACATGCGGTTGATTAAATTGAAATTTATTAGCAAAAGTATCAAACATTCTTTGTTTAGCGGCATCACTTTCAATCACAATAAATTTCCAAGGTTGTGAGTTAATTGATGAAGGTGAAAGACGTAATGCTTGGTATAAAACATCTAAGTCTTGCTGTGAAACTTTTTTGCTTGAATCATATTTTTTTGCCGTATAACGTTTTTCTAAATCTGTAATAATCTGTTCATGTGTTGTCATGGTCTGACTCTCATTTGTTTGTTGTTGGTAGCGAACACTTTAAAGCGATCTATTTATTCTTGTCGATATGAGCGATAGAGCCGATAGGCTCGATTACGAATAAACACATTGTACACTTGATTCTTTTATTTGATAATCAATCATAAATTTGAATAACTTGATAATTATTTTTGAATATGTATCACTTAAACGATCTTAAATTAGCAATCCGGATTGCAGACTTACAAAACATTTCCGCAGCCAGTCGCGAACTAAACCTAACACCTGCCGCAGCAAGTGCTGCACTCAAGCGCCTAGAGCAAAGATTGAACTGCCAACTGTTCGTTCGCTCAACACGAAATATGCAGTTAACCGAAGAAGGTCAATTGTTTATTGAAAGTAGCCGTGAAGCGATAAAAATATTAGAGTTAGCGAGTAACACCCTAAACAATAATAATGATCAATTAAGTGGCGACTTAGGGTTAAGTATGCCCTCTGATTTAGGCAGGAATATTGTGAGTGCTTGGTTGGATGAATTTTTAGCTGCAGCGCCTTCTTTAACGTTAACCTTACATTTAAGCGATCACATGAGTGATTTAATGGATCATAAAATTCAACTAGCATTACGTTATGGGCATTTAGCAGATTCAGCACTTAAACGTCGTTACTTAACATCATCACCACGTTATGTGGTTGCTTCTCCTGATTATATCAACGCATTTGGTCAACCTAATAGCCCTGCCGAACTACAACAACATAAATTATTAAATTGGAACTTAGGTAATAAAAATCACCAACAATGGACCTTTAATAAAGATAACCAACGCATACAAGTGCCAATTTCCCCCATTAAAACGACCAATGATGGTGCATTATTAAGAGAGTGGGCTATTGCAGGGCATGGTATTGCTTATAAAAGTTGGATCGATATTGCAGAAGACGTCGAACAAGGTCGTTTGAAAGTTTTGTTAACCGACTATTTAACAGAAGATATTCCTTTGCAATTAGTCTACTTACAAACTGATTACCCTAGAAAGCAATTACGCATGGTGATTGACTTTTTACAACAAAAATTCAGTGAATTCAGCAAGCGCTACCCACCTCCTTAAGGAACGATAATAATAGTTTATTAAGGGGCGGGTATAAGTAACTGCATAAATAATAGGGGCGATGCACTGCACTATAAGTATGTGAATACTCATTTTTATTATTAAAAAATGAGTATTCTGATCTTATGTCACCCTATGGTTGTTTACGTATCGCTCTAGTAAGCACAACTATTTTCACTTGAGAGGGGTTAAGGCAGAGGAAATATTTTATCCAATTCCACTTTAAACACTGACCTCATCAACTAAATACAAAATTGACTGATAAGCAATGCCACTGTGTTTTGACAAGCCAATCTCACAGGTACGGCTATTACTATAACCACGCGTACAATGCGCTGGAACTTGTGACTTCAATGGCAATAATGCCGCCGCATTAAGCTCTGGTGTGGTAAACCCTTTATCACCAGCCCACCCGCAACATTCAATATGCTCAGGCACTATCACCTCGATTGCACAACGTTGTGCAAGTTGTAACATTTGTTTATCTAATGCCTGACGTCGAGTACTGCAGGTGATATGCAACATAATCGTTTCTTGCAACGGTGAAATAGTTAAATAATCTAGTAAATAGTTAAGCACAAATTGGCTTGGCTCTAGTATTTCCATTTGCTGCGAAAATTGTTCAACACTGCGTTTAGCACAGGGACTGGTATCGATCAGCACAGGCCACTTTCCTTGCTCACTGGCTTTCCATAAGGCAGCCTCTAACTGTTGAGATTTTAACTTAGCAACTTCTTTGAATCCCTTACTATCGTGCGGCTGACCACAACATAATTCATTAATCGCGTCAGGAACGATAATGTCAAAACCAGCTTTAATAAGTAAAGAGGTGGTGACTTCCGGTAATGAACGCTGATCTTTATTATCTGCTTGCTGGCCCATGGAACGGCTCGCACATGAAGCAAGGTAAACCACTTTCTTAGCTAGGTTTGAATTAAAAGAGGCCTTTCTTGTCGACTCACTTGTTGATTCACTTACCGGTGCAATAGTCGATTCACTTTTGAGTGAGCTTTCAACATTTGTTGTTTTAAGATGGTAGCGATTAGCAGTTGGGACTTGTGGTGACCATCGTTGCGCTTTATGGGTGGATAATTGAGCAACCCCTTTACTCACTTTATTGATCCGCTCAGCACCTAACGCTTTTTGCGCTATTTGGTTCACTTTTAACCCTAGATTAAGCAGTTTATTGGTTGTCGTAAAATGATTAGCAGTCCAACGTGCAATAGGAGTGAATTGCTGATATTTGGCTGTTCGCAACTTTTTAACTAAATCGCCTGTATTAATGCCAACTGGGCAGCGATCAGCACATAATCCCGTCGCTGCACAGGTGTCTATTCCCTGATACTGAAATGTTTTAGTTAAGGATTTTGAATATGCCGTCTCGCCTGCTCTTTCGCTGCGTTTAATTTCTCGATAAAGCACGATCCTTTGACGAGGTGATAAGGTCAAGGTACGTGATGGACAAACTGGCTCACAAAAGCCACATTCAATACAACGGTCAACTAACTCATCCGCTTGCGGCATTGGTTTCAGATTATGAATATGTGCTTTTTTATCTTCATTAATGATCACGCCCGGATTCAATAATCCAGTAGGATCAAATATACGTTTAATCTGCTGCATTAACGCATAACCTGCTTTACCCCACTCAAGCTCGACGTAGGGTGCCATATTTCTTCCCGTTCCATGTTCCGCTTTTAAAGAGCCCGAATGTTTCACCGCTACTAGCTGAGTCAATTCATCCATGAAGTCACTGTAACGCTTAACTTCATCAGGAGATTCAAATCCCTGAGTAAACACAAAATGTAAATTACCATCTAATGCGTGACCAAAAATAATCGCTTCAGTGTAATTAAATCGGTCAAAAAGTTGTTGTAAATCTCGTACGCCAGCCGCTAAATGTTCAACTGGAAAAGCCACGTCTTCAATGATGACGGTAGTCCCCACCTCTCTCACTGCCCCCACTGCTGGAAATAAACCTTTACGGATAGCCCATAATGTTTCTACCACCACTGTATCGCTTGTGAAAGCAATAGATTCACTCACACTATATTTGTGTATTGTTTTCATTACTGTGTTGCATTGCTGATCTAAGGTCTCTAGATCACTAGCTCTAGACTCAATTAATAGGGTTCCAGCCTCAAGGTCTAAACTTTTAATAAAGTCTGGCATGCCCGGTTTATTAGCAATTGAGCGCATCGCTCTACCATCCATCATTTCAACTGCAGACACAGGCAAATGAGCCAGTTCTGAAACCACTTTACAGGCTGTTTCAATATCATTAAAAACAATTAATGCAGATGCTTTATGTTTATGCTCTATCACAGTGTTATAGGTAATTTCACTAATGAAACCAAGTGTACCTTCAGAGCCAATCATTAAATGTTTGATGATTTCAATCGGATCTTGATAATCCACCAGTGCATTTAAAGAGTATCCAGTAGTATTTTTAAGGCGATATTTATGTTTAATCAGTGCGCTTAAGGTTGCGTCATTGGCAACTTGCTGTGAAAGTTGCTCTATTCCTTCAATCAGCGCTTTATGCTGTGCTTTAAATGCAATAACACTATCGTTATCTGCAGTATCAAGTTGAGCCGCATCAGCAAAAATTAATTTCATGCTTTCCACTGTACGATAAGAGTTTTGTGCCACACCACAGCACATACCACTGGCATTATTAGCTGCAATCCCACCTATTTTACAGGTATTAATAGAAGCAGGATCAGGCCCTATTTTACGCCCAAAAGGTTGTAAGTATTTATTCGCATCAGCACCAATTACACCGGGCTGTAATTTTATTTGCTGGCCATTATCAATTATTTCATGCCCTCTCCAATCGTCGCTTAAGGTAATAAGGACCGAATCTGAAACCGCCTGCCCAGATAAACTGGTCCCTGCCGCTCTAAAAGTACAAGCAATATTCAATGCCTGACAACTTTTAAGCGTATAAATAACTTCATTAACATTATTTAAGCGCAGCACCATTTTTGGAATTAAACGGTAAAAACTAGCATCAGTTCCATAAGCAAGTCGCTGAGCGGGATCACTATAAATTCGAGCAGGTTCTATACAAGCAAGTAAGGTCTCTTTCAACTGTTGAAATTTTTGCAAATGGCTAGCAGACATCATTTATCCTCATTTAAGTCGATAACGTTCAAGTAATCATCGCAATTACTTTTAAAACATAAGCATTGATATTAAGAGCAGTTTTCTGAGCGTCGATAAAGTTATGATTAAATTGCAATACCGAATGTATTAATTATTAAACAATGTGACCTGAGTGAAATTATTGGGGTGAGTATGGGATAGAACATTAACTAATGAGTGCTTCCCTGATAGGGTAACTCTGCGCAGTGAACGACAAGTTAATGTTTTTCATGTAGAGTTTGTAAAGATTTCCTTAAATGAGCACAATTAAATGTCAGATGATATTAAAAGCACACAAGTAGAATTCGAAAAAATAACCCTCACACTAAATGCCATGCAATTCGCACAATTAACGGCTTTCTCTTTAGGTTTACCACAACTCTACTTTTGCCGTGAATATTTAGCGTTAGATGAAGAAACGACTATTAATCACTGTAAACAACGTATTCTGAATTTAATCGCCAATAAAGAAATTTCAATGCAACAGTTAACGCACCTATTAACTGACAAAGACTATTTTGACGCCGATGAAGCACGTCTTCGTTTGGGTCCAGAGTTAGTCTCTTAATAACCTAAGCTCTTAATAACCTAAGCTCTTAATAACCTAAGCTCTGGATAAGCAAAGCGATAGAACACCGTTCTTTCCGCGGATTTCTTCGTTAAACTATCTATCAATAACTCGCCTTGAATTATGTAAAACTAACGGCTCTGTATAGCCCAAAAATATAATTTTATGATTTTAAATATAATTCCTCTTTCATTAATCAGAATTGAGAGCCTGAATTGAGGTTAAATAACAACTTTTGCAGCTTTTATTTTTCAATAAGTTTCGATAAACCTGTTATTAAGTTTCAATAAATAGGTAAGTAAACGTCTTGTTTTACGAGCCTCATCAATATCTAAAAATAGTTATTATAAACAGTCATTTCAGTACACAACATAATGATTTTACATTCAAAAAACATGCTAAATGAGAAACGGCAAGTAAAAGGGATGGGTTATAAGACAACTGCCTCCCGTCATTTAAGTGCACCAAAATAAGCCAATCGCCCCAAATTAGAGCAAAAATCAATTAAGTCATACAATAAAACTAAATGCAGCATAAAAGATCTCGAACAGCAAAAATATAACGCTATGTTTTAAATAGCAAAAAAAAACAAATACCTCATAGTGAGTACTTGGTATTTAATTTGCTTATCCTGTTAATAAAATAGTATTAAGGGATATAAAATGGATCTAACCACTAAAGAAAAACATTGGTTACCGTGGCTTGGCGCAACTGGCAAACTGGCATTAGGCAAAGCTTGTTGGTTGAATAAAGATCGTAAAAAAATACTCGAACAAACCTTTACTAGCACTGCTGAAACGCGAGTACACATTTTAACATCATGGGTTAGTACACAATGGAATTTTCTTCATGATGGCGCTTTATACATCTCCTCCCAACCTCAAGCACAATGGAAAACGTCGTTACAAAGCTTATTAACAAGAAACAATGATTTTTCAGAATTATTTATCGTAATGGAAGATGGACAAATTGTAGCCTCTAGTTATCACAATCCTATACAACATAAAATAGACCAAACAATACTTACAAAAGGGTTACAGGCTCCTTTTTTGCACGGCCCTTATTTAGACTCGCAAACGCAATTAATTGGGCCATCAAGTTCTAACTTTCATGATGCCGTTACATTAATGTTTTACCAACCTATTATAAAGGACAATCAAGTCATAGGCTGTTTGTGCGGACGAGTCCCTAATGATGTAATGGGGGATCTGATTCAACGCGAAGCGGGACACATTTACAGTGAGTCCGGTGATAATTATATTTTTATGGTTAAATCGAACCAAGATCCTACCATTAGCAGCGGTACTGCGCTTTCTCGATCGCGATTTGAAGACAATGCTTTTTCTCATGGTGAAAACCTTAAATCGGGTGTGCACACACAATGGGGAACAGTAAAAATACAACAGCATACGGAGTTTGAAATACGTTTTACCGATCCTGCTACGCAACAATTACACCCAGGAGTCAGAGAAACAATTAAACACGGAGAAAATTTGTATGTTGATTATCCCGGTTATTCTGACTACCGACATATTCCAGTGATTGGAAAAGGGGTGACCTTCCAACTACCCGGATCACCAGATATATGGGGTATGATGTGTGAAGCAGACTTAGAAGAAGTTTATCGTCACCGTTCACTCACTTATACTTTGGGTAAAAAACTATTATTAAGTATTGCCCTACCCTTTTTTAGTGCCGTCGCATTCTCCTATGTTATGTCCTTAAGTGCCTTACAGAATAGTGTTTTAATTGCAATTGCATTAATAATAGGGGTAATTGGTTTTTGTAGTTTTGGTTTAAAACCAATCACGTCGCGTTTAAAGCATATGGTCGACGTTTTACAAATGCTTGCCGAAGGTGATGCAAACCTAAATCAACGCTTTGACACCACTAAATTTAGTGCAGATGAATCCGGAGATATGGGTCGTTGGATAAACAGTTTTATCGATCGGTTAGATAATATGTTAGGTGAAATGATCCATGCATCTAGTGAAGTCAATACAGTCAGTGAATCGATGTTACGGCACAGTATTAATGTCGATGGAGCAAGTAAAACTACCACGGGCTCCATTGACTCTATGTTGCAACTATCGCACGAGCAGCAAGGTGAAATAGCCAGTGCCACCGCTTCCGCACAAGCAATGAATGAATTGATGTTAGATGTTGTTAGTAAAACGCAACAGGAATATACACAAGCAGTGAATAATACCGCTCAAATTAAAGATATCGTATTAGCCTCAGCTAAAAGCGTGAATGACGTTAATGGTCAGATGAAAGAGATAGAAGCGATAGTGACTTTAATTACGGGGATAACCGAACAAACCAACCTGTTGGCATTAAATGCAGCCATTGAAGCCGCTAGAGCTGGCGAACATGGTCGAGGTTTCTCCGTCGTTGCCGATGAAGTTCGTAACCTTGCCACTAGAACATCAGAAGCGGCCAAGCATATAGGTAATATTATGTCGAAATTAAGTAGCGAATCTGAAATGGCTGTTAAGTATATGCAGCAAGGGGTAACCAATGTTGATCAAAACAGCTTAGCCTTAGATTCAGGAGAAAGAAGCCTCAAATTACAAAGCGCAGTCGAGTCAATGTTCAATACCATGAATCAAATTGCCAGTAATAGTGAGCGACATGGTGCAACAGCACAACAAGCCCACACCACAACCACAGAAATGGAAACGTCCTCACAACAATTAATCCATCAAACCACATTGGTTCAAAATGCCGTATTACGCCTCAACAAATTAGTTGAACGTTTTGAGGTATCTAAACGCGCTGCATAAGCTTTATCGACAATGACGATTACTTAACCTCAACAACCTAGCTTCAGTTCATTCATTATTCAGTGCTGAAGTTAGGGAGAGAAACATTAAATAATTAAATAATTAAATAGTTAAATGGTTAAATGGTTAAATGATTTAACACTCGATACCAACCTTACTCTCTTTTTTAAATTTATATCGTCCCCCTATTATTATTTCCTTTTTTATAAGCAGCTTTATTTTTTAATAGTCAAATAAAACAGCTGAAAATCAAACAATACCGAGCGTTTAATTAAGCTACGTTATCTCGCTCACATTATTAGTTTAATTGCGCCTGAATTCTGCTAAAATCTGGCGCTGAATTCGTTGGAGAATAATTTATGAAAGACAATAGCCAAACTAAAGTGATCGTCGGTATTTCCGGTGGTGTTGATTCCTCAGTATCTGCTTATTTATTACAGCAGCAAGGCTATCAAGTAGAAGGCTTATTCATGAAGAACTGGGAAGAGGATGATACCGATGAGTATTGTTCAGCTGCTCAGGATCTGCAAGATGCACAAGCTGTCTGTGATAAGTTAGGTATTAAGTTACATACCATCAACTTTGCAGCTGAATATTGGGATAACGTATTTGAGCATTTCTTAGAAGAGTACAAAGCCGGACGTACCCCAAATCCAGACATCATGTGTAATAAAGAAATTAAATTTAAAGCCTTTTTAGAGTTTGCTGCTGAAGATTTAGGTGCTGACTTTATTGCCACAGGTCATTATTGTCGACGTCGAGATGTAGATGGCCAAGCACAACTGCTTCGTGGTGTAGATAACAATAAAGATCAAAGCTACTTTTTATACGCAGTTGGTGGCGAGCAAATCGCAAAAACCTTATTCCCAGTTGGTGAATTAGAAAAACCAGAAGTGCGTCGTATTGCAGAAGAACAAGATTTAGTCACCCATAACAAAAAAGACAGTACTGGTATTTGTTTTATTGGTGAGCGTAAATTCACTGACTTTTTGCAAACTTATTTACCTGCACAGCCTGGCGATATTGTAACGCCAGATAATGAAGTCATTGGTCAACATCAAGGACTGATGTACCACACTTTAGGGCAACGTAAAGGTCTTGGTATTGGCGGTTTACAAAATTCTAATGAAAACCCATGGTATGTAGTGGGCAAAGATATGGAAAATAATCGCTTATTGGTGGCACAAGGTGCTGATCATCCAGCTCTGTTTTCCTATGGTTTGATTGCTAAAAAATGTGATTGGGTTGATAGAACGCCTAAAAAAGAAAGTTTTAGATGTACAGTAAAAACGCGTTACCGCCAAACTGATATTCCATGCACGGTCAATCCGATAGATGATGATACCCTAGAGGTTATTTTCGATCAGCCTCAAGCAGCCGTGACACCTGGGCAATCAGCCGTATTTTATCTTGATGAAGTGTGTTTAGGTGGTGCGATTATCGACCAACATTTACAGAAGTAACGTTAACTCAGTTGTAAGCATTAACCGATTAATATTTTCTCGGTTAATGCAAACTTTTAAAAAGAGATGCAACGCAATATTCAATAATAACGTACTAAAAGTCGATAGTATTTTGTTCAACAGTTATTCAAATTAGAAGTGTATTCATTATGTCATTCCATACGTTAGAATCTCGAAGCATTGCTTTTGCAGCAATGTGCCAAGCTGCCTACTTAGTTGATAAAATAGCGAACAAAGGTATGTGTCCTGATGCTGTCGCATTTAATGCTTCTTTACGCTCGATTATGCGTACCGATAGCGCAGCACCTTTAGATATTTTTGGTGGGCATGACGCACTAAAATTAGGTTATAAAACAGTGATTGCACAACTCGATAATGCTGATGGTAGCCGTAACATGCAAATCACCAAATACGTAGCAGGCTTAATGGCGTTAGAACGAAAACTCTCTGCAAATTCAGGAGCTTTAAACTTGCTCGGTGAACGTATTAATCAAGTTAATCGCCAATTAGCTCACTTTGAAATTGATGACAGCAGCGTATTAAGCAACTTAGATTCTATCTATAAAGACCTGATAAGTAATTTGGGTCCTAAAATTCAAGTAAACGGTAATCCTGCTTACTTGCAACAAGAACATACACAGCATAAAATTCGCGCTTTATTATTAGCCGGTGTTCGCGCGACTGTATTGTGGCGTCAAATTGGCGGCAAACGTCGTCAATTATTATTATCGCGTAAAGCGTTAGTGCACCAAACAAAACAAAATTTACTACGAACTTAAAACACAAATTGACGTTTCCTAACCGGGGAACAAAGCAACTATTTAAACAACCTACATATCATTAGGAGCAACAAATGGAACTTTCAGGACTAACAGCTGTATCACCAGTTGACGGCCGTTACGGTAGCAAAACTGCAATTTTACGCGATATCTTTAGTGAATTTGGTTTAATCAAATTCCGCGTACAAGTTGAAGTGCGTTGGTTACAAAAACTAGCACAAACAGATGGTATCGCTGAAGTTCCAGCTTTCTCTGCTGAAGCAAATGCTCACCTTGATGCGATTGTTGCAAACTTCTGTGAAGCAGATGCACAACGTGTAAAAGACATCGAAGCAACTACCAATCATGATGTAAAAGCAGTTGAATACTTCCTTAAAGAAAAAGTAGCAGATAATGCAGAGTTAAATGCAGTCTCTGAATTTATTCACTTTGCCTGTACTTCTGAAGATATTAACAATCTATCTCACGCATTAATGCTGGGTACTGCTAAAACAGACGTTATCCTGCCTTACTGTAATCGTATTGTTGATGCGATTAAAGCAAAAGCGATTGAATACAAAGCAATACCAATGATGTCTCGTACACATGGTCAGCCAGCTTCACCTACTACACTAGGTAAAGAATTTGCTAACGTTGTTGCACGTCTACAACGTCAAGTTAAACAAATCGAAGCAACTGAGCAACTAGGTAAAACAAACGGTGCTGTTGGTAACTACAATGCTCACCTTAGTGCTTACCCAGAAATTAACTGGCAGGGTTTTGCGGAAGAATTTGTGACTAGCTTGGGGGTGACATTTAACCCGTTCACAACACAAATTGAACCGCATGATTACATTGCAGAGTTGTTTGACGCAATCGCTCGTTTCAATACAATTCTTTTAGACTTTGACCGTGACGTATGGGGTTATATCTGCCTTGGTCACTTCAAACAAAAAACAATTGCAGGCGAAATTGGTTCTTCAACCATGCCACATAAAGTAAACCCAATTGATTTTGAAAACTCTGAAGGTAACTTAGGGCTAGCAAATGCTATCTTTGATCATCTAGCAGCGAAACTACCTGTTTCTCGCTGGCAGCGTGACCTAACAGACTCAACGGTATTACGTAACTTAGGTGTTGCTATCGGTTATTCTGTTATCGCTTATGAAGCAAGCTTAAAAGGTATTAGTAAGCTTGAAGCAAACGAAGCAAACATGTTAAAAGATTTGGATTCAAACTGGGAAGTATTAGCAGAGCCAATCCAAACTGTGATGCGTCGTTACGCTATCGAAAAACCATACGAGAAACTAAAAGAGCTAACGCGCGGTAAACGTGTGGATGGCCCTGGTATGTCAGAGTTTATCGATACACTTGAATTACCAGAAGCAGTGAAAACAGAGCTTAAAGCAATGACACCCGCGTCTTACATTGGTCAAGCAATTGAATTAGTAGATAAAATGGCATAAATCGCATTGTCATTTAAGCTTACTTGATTGTTGAAAAGTGCTCATTTAAAACATAAACGACGCTTCTCACCTTGCATTAAAGATAAATGACTTAACGATTACTTTGCTTTGAGGCAACCTTCGGGTTGCCTTTTTTATTGCTTTTTAACCAAATTAAAAATGGCTGTAATCCACTATAACAAGCAATACCAAAGGAACACACGAGGATAGAGATAAACATTTGTAATGTCATCACCTGCTCTAAGAAAATCATGGCTAATATAACTGACACAATCGGAACCAAAGCCATGATCGTTGCAGCAGATACCGCTCCTAATTTATTAATAGAGTAAGTCATGCAAAATAACGCAATGATACTCACCACTATGCCTTGGTAAATACCTTGAAGTACGATCTCATCAAGTGGCGCACTGCTGATATTACTGGGTAAAAAATACCAAATAGGCGTAAAGAACAAAGCATTAATTAATGGCACCGCAATCATAACGGTCTTCAAGTTCAAACCCCATACCCTCATAGAAACAGAATAAAAGGCAATCGCAAAAGCCGCTATCAACAGCCATAACAATGCACTGATTGTTGCACCTCCGGTACTGGTAAATAAAAGCACATTGGCTACTAAAATAAGAAAAACACCAACATATTGCGCATTATTTAAACGGACTTTTTTCCATACAAAAACAATCGCCGCGCACATGATAGGTAACGAGCCATTGATAATTACCCCGGTATTAGCAGCATCAGACATCAGCAACCCAATCAAACTAGCACAGACATAAAACGTTCCACAACATAAACTACAAATGATGATGGGTGCTGTAAACAGGGCTTTAATCGATGTTTTACTGAGTAAGGCGTAAACCAATACAATCATGCCAGCAGTAACGAAACGTACCCCTGTCACATCCCAAACTGTTAATGCACGGGAAAGTCCCCATTTTGAAATAATGATCCAACCAGACCAAATCATCACCATCATCAAGCCAGCAAGTAATCCAGTGACTTTATCAAACTTAACCGTGCTATCCATGCTACTTCCTTGCTAGATTTAACTAAGAGAATGTACTTTAACTAAAAAAGACGCTGTTAATGATTTATGAGGAGAGGCGAACCATCTTAAATCGGCCGATCACATTACTAAGCTATTAGCCTTAAAGCAATCTAATTTAAATCCTCTTACAAAGTATAATTTGTATCACTATCGTGCATACAGGTGACCTGTTACACTTCAGATTATTTGAACCTCAAAGGCAGTACCCTATGTTTGAACTTAATTTTGAAATTAACCAGTTTTTAGATGACTACTGGCAACAAAAACCAACCTTTATCAAACAAGGTTTTGTGGATTTTCAAGATCCTATTGCACCTGATGAATTAGCTGGTTTGGCCATGGAAGAAGATTTAGAAAGCCGCTTGGTTTATCTTGAAAACGATCAGTGGCAAGCAGAGTGCGGACCTTTTAAAACCTTTGAACGTTTAGAAGAAGAAGGTGCAACTTTATTAGTACAAGCCGTGGATCATTGGCACCCAGATGCACAGCAGTTAGTACGACCATTTCGCTTTTTACCAAACTGGCGAATCGATGATTTAATGATCAGCTATTCAACGCCTAAAGGTGGCGTCGGCCCCCATATCGACAACTACGATGTGTTTATTATCCAAGGCCAAGGAAAGCGTCATTGGCGTGTTGGTGCACGTCAACCATTACCTGAGTTCGCAGCACACGGCGCGTTGAAACATTGCGGTCCTTTTGAAGCGGCTATTGATGTTGAAATGGAACCAGGCGATATTCTTTATATTCCAAGTGGCTGCCCACATGAAGGTTATGCTATTGAACCTTCACTTAATTACAGTGTTGGTTTCCGTGCACCAGATCAAAATGACTTACTCAGCAGCTTTACTGATTACAATATTGATAACTACGAAAATGCATTACGTTATACTGATATTCCAATGCAAGTACGTGAAAATCCAGGTTGTATCGAACAAGCTGAGTTAGAAAAACTACATCAAGTGATGTTAGAAAATTGCCAAACACCCGAGCATTTAATCCCATGGTTTGGACGCATGATCAGTGAAGCAAAACATGAATTAGATATCGCAATCCCTGAATATCCGCTTGAAAATGAAGATATTATCGAATTTTTAGAAGACGGTGCGATATTTACACGCTTAGGTGGATTACGCGCAGTGTATTTCGAGCAAGCACCTAAACAAGTCTTTATCAACGGAGGTGTTTATGACGTTTCAGGTTTTGTTGAACTCGCCCATTATTTATGCGATCAAGATGAAGCAGCCAGTGAGTTGATAGTATTATTTAAAGATGAGCCGGAAGCATTAACGCTATTTACCAAACTAGTAAACCTCGGTTATTGGTACGCAGAATAGTTTTTAATATAATTAAATAGATAGATAAATAGATAAGCAGCTTACCCTTATAAGCTGCTTATTTTGAGTAGGAACAAACTCCTCTCAATTAGACGATGACAATCAACTTCTGTGATTAGCCCCTTTTCCAACAGCCCTCACACTAAAGTAATATTTACTCTTCAACAATACTTACAGACTGAATTACAATAGTTTATCGAAACTAAACCACCCCCTATGATATGCTTTGTAGTATTACTTTTTAGTGTGTTTAAACCTTATTCAACCTGATCAGGCTTAAACCCAATATACGAATACCAACTCACTTTATAAAAAGGAAACAATATGCGTTTTTTACATACCATGGTTAGGGTCAAAGATTTAGAAAAGTCTATGCACTTTTATTGTGATCTTCTTGGGCTGGTTCTAGTTAAAAAAAATGATTACGAAAAAGGTCAGTTTTCATTAATTTATCTGACTGCTCCCGAAAATATTATAGATGGTACTGAGTTAAAAGACTTAGATAGTCCACTTATTGAGCTCACCTATAATTGGGAACCAGAAAGTTACACCGAAGGTAGAAATTTTGGTCACTTAGCGTTTGAGGTCGATGATATTTATGCACTTTGTGAAAAGCTACAAGCAACAGGCGTTATTATTAACCGCCCACCAAGAGATGGTCATATGGCCTTTGTAAGATCACCTGACAATATTTCTATTGAGTTATTACAGAAAGGCAAAAAGTTAGCAGCAGCAGAGCCTTGGGCTTCAATGGAAAATACCGGCACTTGGTAAAGCAGTTTTAATAGACGACTAAATAATCCATATTGATTGCTAACGGATATATGTCGGCGACGATAATTAAATTTATTAACTCATTTAGTTATCGTCATCACCATTCACACTGAAGGTATATATAATATGTTACTAAATTTTTCAGATTACACTTCTGCACAACGTTATCACTTAATGACGCAAACTATTGTGCCTCGTCCAATCGCTTGGGTATTAACTCAATCGGATAATAACAACCCGAATAAAGTCTATAACTTAGCCCCCTTCTCATACTTTACAGCCGTATCAAGCGATCCTGCGATACTAATGATTTCACTCGGTAAAAAACCTAATGGCGATAATAAAGACACTTTAACCAATGTATTAAAAAACAAAAAAATGGTGATCCATATTGCTTCTGATGATCAAGCAGAGATCGTCACGCAAACCGCGGCAACACTAGCACATGGAGAATCAGAACTGTTTGCCACAGACTTAACAACAACAGCCTTTGATGACTTTCCACTACCACGTTTAGAACAATGCCATATTGCTTATGGATGTGAACTTTATGAAATTAAAGAGATAGGTGATTTGCCACAAACATTGATCTTTGTTGAAATTAAGCATTTATATATTAATGACCAAGTATTAAATACTGAAAATCCAGACCGAATTAATATTTCAGCAGATAAAGTAAAACCACTAGCACGGCTTGGTGGAGGTGAATATGCATCAATTACTGCCCCATTTAGCTTTAAACGGCCAGATTAACTAACTTTTTTATTACTTGATGCAAGAAAATGAACCGGGTCAGTTTCTTTGATTTTTCTGGGGATAGCTTCTTTTCTGATAAAAGAATGTAGGCTCGCCGACAAGGCAAAACCAGTGCGAATCAATACCAAGTTGCAGCAAAGAGCGTAGACGGTTGATACTTTAAGATGTTACAACAACTCCACCGTTAAATTTTTCTGTATCAATAACTACCCTAATCATCTCTTCGTCTTTAATGAATAACGCGACGAGATTGCCAATAATGCTTTCGCCAATACGGATTTGAAAGTTTTGATATTTTCACACCTTTACTAGTCGAAACATGAAAGAACTCTCCTTCTCCCATATAAATACCTACATGCCGACTAGAACGGCCAGTTTTAAAGAACACCAAATCACCCACTTTTAATTGGCTCTTTTTAATTGAGAAACCTTTTCTTACTTGATACTCAGTGGTACGCGGTAATTGGATGTTAAAGCTATTCTTAAAGACTTTCTGCACTAAGCTTGAGCAATCAATGCCATGCAGGCTATTACCGCCGTATCGATAGGGACTACCTTCCCAATGCTCATGCTCATTGAGTAACAATAAATACAATAAATCACCCGTCTGCATATTAGCTGAAGAGGTTTTATTTGAGCTTGAAGTAATCGCAGAAGAGGCACTGTTTGTTATTGAAGAGGTATTAGTACTAATTGAAGTATTATCTTGATGGTCAGGTTTTGATGAACAGGCAGCTAAAAGGCACAATAAAGGTAATAAACTTAACTTATAATTTAACTTGCAGCTTAGTTTATGGCCTAATTTATGGTTTAGTTTATGGCCTAATTTATGGTTTAGTTTAGAAATTAGCTCAGATTTGAAATCAGACCTTAATTGAACATTATGACGTTTTAACACCCAAAACATACACCTACTCCACTCGTTTAACTCACATTCTAATAGACTCATCACCGTTATTTTTATCAAAAATAAAAATGGGGCTTACGCCCCAAAGTTTAGTATCTATTTTAAGCTTTGAAAGCTTAACCTAAAATTTCGGCAAGTTCTGCGCTGATCACATCAACAGCTTTAGTACCATCAAACTTATGATGAGCACCGTTACCTTGTGCTGCTTCTTGCTTGTAGTAAGCAATAAGAGGCGCTGTTTGTGTATGGTAAATATCTAAACGTTTACGTACTGTCGCTTCTTCATCATCAGGACGAATAGATAGATCATCACCTGTCACATCATCTTTACCTTCCACTTTTGGTGGATTATAAATAACGTGATAAGTACGGCCAGATCCAGAATGAACACGACGACCAGCCATACGCTTAACGATTTCTTCGTCAGGCACGTCAAATTCAAGTACGAAATCAACGATCACACCCGCTTCTTTCATTGCATCAGCTTGCGGAATAGTGCGAGGGAAACCATCTAGTAAAAAACCTTTTGCACAGTCTTCTTGTGCAATACGTTCTTTAACCAAGCCAATAATTAGCTCATCAGAGACTAATTGACCTGCATCCATTAATTCTTTTGCTTTTAATCCAAGCTCTGTGCCCGCTTTCGCAGCAGCACGTAACATGTCACCCGTAGAGATTTGTGGGATACCATATTTTTCCATCATGAACTGAGCTTGTGTACCTTTACCAGCACCAGGTGCACCTAATAAGATAATGCGCATTTATAGCTTCCTATGTAATTAATAAATTCCAGACCGAAATTTACACGTTTGTGACAATTTTCTCAAGAATATCAACAAAAAAGGCCTGCATAAGCAGGCCTTCGACACATTTATGAGAAGATTATCCTAATAAAAGTTTATTAATTCGAGCTACAAATTCTGAAGGGTCATCTAGACTCCCCTTTTCAGAAAGTACTGCTTGTTGTAATAACAACTCAGCCCACTCTGCAAATAATACCTCATCAGTCATATCCGCTAATTTAGTGATCATGACATGTTCAGGGTTAAGCTCAAAAATTGGCTTGCTTTCTGGAACGGGTTGACCCATTTGCGCCATCAACTTAGCCATTTGCGTACTCATATCATCGTTATCAGCAACAATACAAGATGGTGTAGAAGTTAAACGCTGTGTTAAGCGCACATCTTTCACTTTATCACCAAGTACTTTTTTAGTACGTTCAATGAAGCTAGCAAATTCAGTGTTTTGTTTTTCTTGCTCTTGTTTCTCTTCTTCAGAATCAAGTTTACCTAGATCTAAATCGCCCTGAGTTACACTAACAAATGTTTTACCATCGTACTCTGGTAAATGGCTTAATAACCACTCATCAACACGGTCTGATAGTAATAGTACTTCGATACCTTTCTTACGTAAGATCTCTAGGTGAGGACTATTTTTAGCAGCATTAAAACTATCAGCAGTAATGTAGTAAATTTTATCTTGTTCTTCGTTCATGCGCTCAATATACGCATCTAAAGAAACGGTTTGCTCAGCTACATCAGCTTCAGTTGACGCAAAACGGAATAACTTAGCAATTTGCTCTTTATTACTTGGGTCTTCAGCAGGGCCTTCTTTTAATACTTGGCCAAACTCAGCCCAAAATGCGTTGTACTCAGTTTCATTTTTCTTAGCAAACTTAGTTAGCATAGACAGTGCACGTTTAGTACAAGCACTACGTAGCTTAGTCGTAACGCGTGTATCTTGTAGAATTTCACGAGATACGTTTAATGGTAAATCATTTGAATCCAACACACCTTTAACAAAACGTAAGTAAGTTGGCATGAACTGCTCAGCATCATCCATAATGAAAACACGTTGCACGTATAATTTTAAGCCATGCGCTTTTTCACGGTTCCATAAATCATAAGGAGCACGTTTAGGAATGTACAATAAGCTAGTGTATTCTTGCTCACCTTCAACTTTATTATGAGACCACGTTAGTGGATCTTCGAAGTCATTAGCGATGTGCTTGTAGAACTCTTTGTATTCTTCGTCTTTTAAATCACTTTTTGAACAATTCCATAAAGCCGTTGCTTTATTAATTGATTCCCAAGCGGCTTCAACAGCAGGCACTTTCTCGCCATCAGGACCTTCAGATTCAGGTACTGCATCTTTAAACATTTGCACAGGAATACTGATATGATCTGAATATTTAGAAACGACTGTACGTAATTTATAGTCATTTAAGAATTCAGTTTCATCATCACGTAGATGTAGAATGATTTCAGTACCACGATCTGCTTTTTCAATATCAGCTACCGTGTAATCAGCTTCACCAGCAGACTCCCAACATGTGCCTTGAGAAGCATCATCACCCGCTTTACGTGTATTAACGGTTACTTTATCTGCAACAATAAATGCAGAATAAAAACCAACACCAAATTGACCGATTAGTTGTGAGTCTTTAGCTTGGTCACCAGATAATTGCTCGAAAAAGTCACTAGTACCAGATTTAGCAATGGTGCCTAAATGCTCAATGACTTCATCACGCGTCATACCAATACCATTATCGCTAATAGTGATGGTTTTTGCTTCTTCATCAAAGCTTAAACGAACACGTAGATCAGCATCGTTTTCAAACAAGCTACCATCGGATAATGCTTTGAAACGTAGTTTGTCCGCAGCATCAGCTGCATTTGAAACAAGCTCACGTAGGAAAATTTCTTTATTTGAATATAAAGAGTGGATCATTAATTTAAGAAGTTTACCAGTATCAGCACTGAACGCATGATTTTGTTGATGTTCCATATTTCTATTTCTCTCTTAAACAAGTGGTTATTGGTCTTACTTAGATATTTAAGAGATGGAGACACTTAGACTGATTTCAAGAGCTAAAGTAATTTTTTTTAAAAGTTATGCACTACCCAAACGAATTTTGAGTTCCTAGGTTAATCAATGTATTTCATCACCCTACTCAAAACTAAAAAGTATCCCCTCATGCAGCAAACCTAGATCGGGAATAGCGTCTCCCTTTTTAAGGCAAAAAAAACGCTGCTAATAAGCCGCGTAATATAATAATCAAGTAAATAGAAACATAAGTTATAAAAGATTATTTAACTTTTTGAAACGAATTTTTTTAATACGTTTAAATTTAGAATGACTACGGATTTTAGTCGTTATCTTCCAAATATTTGAAAGTAATAACGTATAAATAATAAAGGTTAAAATAAACCCGTAGAACATGACTGGTGCAGGTATTTCTGCTAGTTCGCCATAAATGCCAATAAGAGCAAATAAGCTAGCAATAAAACAGATAGATAGTAAAGTTTGTGTTGGATTTAAACCTAAGCGCTGACAGATGTGATGTAAATGTTCTCTATCAGGTTTAAACGGGCTATCACCACGTCGTATACGGCGAATCATAATAGCAGCCATATCATTTAACGGTAACCCTATAATCCATAACGCAGTTACTGCGCGCATTGCAGTTTGCTCTGAATCATCACCAGCAGCCGACTGTGAGGCTAATAATAATAACCAAATAACAGTAAACCCAATTAACATACTGCCCGCATCACCCATAAACACTTTACGAGTACGCCCAAACGCACCAAGATTAAATAAAATATATGGCAACATTGCAACAATAAATACGGCACATAAATAAGCTAAATTAGCCTCTCCGTGCAGATAGAAAATAACTCCTAACGCAGCAAAGGTTACCGATGCAAGACCACCTAATAAACCATCAATTCCATCAACCATATTAAAAGCATTAATAGCACCAATCACAGCGAATATGGTAATTATCTGCGCGATTGCACTTGGTAATAATATCTCTCCAAATCCAAACATATTGCCAAGGTTTGTAAGCAACTCCCCAGCAAAGTGAATCATCAATAAGGCTAAACCAGCCTGTACTATTAAACGTAATCTAAAACTGATATCCCATCGATCGTCTGCGACCCCAACAGTAACTAAAATACTCATACAAAGTGCATAGATGTGCGAATAAGGAAGCATTTCTGGGTTGTTGTATAAAAAGTATAATATGGAGAGGCAAATAGATAAACCTCCAACCAGAGGAATAGTGCCTTTATGGAACTTTCTTTCATTCGGTTTATCAACTAAACTTATATACTTGGCAAACTTCCGCAAAGCAAATAGCGTTGTCATTGAAAAAACAAATATAAATGCTAAATCAATTGAGATATTTATCATAAAAACCAACTTAAAAAGGAAAAATAATGTGAGCCTAATACTGACAACTTAAATCTCTAAAATTCATTATAGACAAGTAACTAATTAAAACTAAATTACTTCAAAATAAATTCATTGTTGAATAGAGTAAAATTTATTAAATAATCAATAACACTTTTTATACCGCTTTAACGGCATCTGCAATATAGTTAGCCCATGTTTCTGCCAACGTTTGCGACTCTGCTTCAACCATCACACGAATTAAGGGTTCAGTACCTGATTTACGCAATAAAATACGTCCTTTAGGTGTGCTACTGCCCACTAATAAAGCTTTTTCAGCTTCGATAACAGCCGTTTTCACTAGCTCACTTTCTAAAGGTTGATTATCCCCCGCAAAGCGCACATTAATTAAGATTTGCGGCATCATCGGCATATCATCAAGTAATTGTTCAAGTGTTTTTTCACTTTGCTTGATCACGGCTAATACTTGTAATGCGGCAACAATAGCATCACCAGTGGTCACTAAATGTCGGCAAATCACGTGTCCCGAGTTTTCACCACCTAACCACCATTCACGTTTTAGCAACTGTTCCATCACGTAACGGTCACCAACGCCGGCACGTACAAATGGAATGCCTAATTTAGAAAGCGCCACTTCAAGCCCCATATTTGACATCAAGGTGCCTACTACGCCACCTTTAAGTTGCCCATTAATGAGAGCTTGTTTTGCTAAGATATAAAGCAACTGATCGCCATCTGCAATATTACCTCGGCTATCAACCATCATGATTCGGTCACTGTCGCCATCAAGTGCAATACCTAGATCAGCCTTGTTTTCCAGTACCGTTTTTTGTAATAGCCCAAGTGATGTAGCACCACACTTATCATTGATATTAAAACCATCAGGTTTGTTACCGATAGCAATGACTTCAGCACCTAATTCACCAAAAACAGAGGGAGCTATGTGGTAAGCAGCGCCATTTGCGCAATCAACAACTAATTTAAGGCCAGTTAATGATAGTGCATAAGGAAATGTGCCTTTACAGAACTCAATATAACGGTCCGCTGCGCCTTCCATTCTCGATGCTTTTCCTAGCAATTCAGAACTAACACAGCCCATTGGCTTATCCAACTCCGCTTCAATCGCTAATTCAATCTCATCGGATAATTTCTCACCAGATGCTGAAAAGAATTTGATTCCATTATCGTAGTAGGGATTATGTGATGCACTGATCACTACGCCCGCTTCTGCGCGGAATGTTTTAGTTAAGTAAGCGACAGCTGGTGTTGGCAACGGGCCTGTTAATACCGCACTAATACCCGCGGCAGACAAACCAGCTTCTAAAGCAGACTCAAGCATATAGCCTGAAATACGCGTATCTTTACCAATAATGACTTTTTTTGTACCAAGGCGAGATAATACTCTTCCCGCGGCCCATCCAAGTTTTAACGCAAAATCAGGAGTAATTGGATACTCTCCTACCTTGCCACGGACACCATCAGTGCCAAAATATTTTCTAGCCATTGTTATAATCCATTATTCGGTTTATTAATAAGTTGGTTTAAATAAGTTAGGTTTAAATAAATTAGATGTAAAAAGTCAATAACCTTTAATCAGACCCAAATAAATCTCGCGTATAAACTTTGTCGGCCACATCATCTAACTCATCACTCATGCGATTAGAGACAATTACATCGGCGATATTTTTAAATTCGGCTAAATCTTTATAGACCGTGGAATTGAAAAAAGCATCTTCCTCAAAAACTGGTTCATAAATGACCACCTCAATCCCTTTCGCTTTAATGCGTTTCATGATCCCTTGAATTGAAGATGCACGGAAGTTATCAGATCCAGATTTCATGATCAGTCTATAAATACCGACTACTTTAGGGTTTTTAGCGATAATCGAATCCGCAACAAAATCTTTACGGGTGGTATTGGCATCAACGATTGCGCCGATCAAGTTATTCGGCACGTCTGCAAAGTTAGCACGTAGTTGTTTGGTATCTTTTGGTAAACAATATCCACCATAACCAAAAGAAGGATTATTGTAGTGATTACCAATACGCGGATCTAAACTTACTCCCTCAATAATCTGGCGAGAGTTTAACCCATGCGATTCCGCATAAGTATCCAATTCATTAAAGTAGGCAACACGCAAAGCAAGGTAAGTATTAGAAAATAGTTTTACCGCTTCCGCTTCGGTTGAGTCAGTAAATAATACATCGATATTTTCTTTTATCGCACCTTGTACTAATAAGTTTGCAAATACCTTTGCACGCTCACTTTGTTCACCGACTATGATACGAGATGGATGTAAATTATCGTATAAAGCGCGCCCTTCGCGTAAAAACTCAGGAGAGAATAATATATTATCACACCCCATTGTTTGTTTAATGCCTTGCGTGTAACCAACTGGAACCGTCGACTTAATAATCATGATAGCGTTAGGATTAATGCTCATCACATCTTTAATCACCGCTTCTACAGAAGAGGTATTAAAATAGTTAGTTGCAACATCGTAATCGGTTGGCGTAGCAATGATAACGAACTCAGCGTGTTCATAAGCGGCTTGCTTATCAAGTGTCGCGGTAAAGTTAAGTGATTTATTTTGTAAAAAATCTTCTATCTCAACATCAGCAATAGGCGACTGCTTGTTGTTTAAGAGGGCTATCTTTTCTGCAACAATATCAACTGCAATCACTTCGTTGTGTTGTGCTAAAAGCATTGCATTTGAAAGACCGACATAACCCGTACCCGCGATGGCAATTTTCATATTTTAATAATTCCTACAAAAAAAGACATTCATAAAAATGAATGCCTTAAAACAGATATAAATGCCTATTTGGGCATAAACTAGCTCGCCTTTAATTATTAGCGATGAATGAGAGTGAAATTGCGAAATAGTAATAAGACGATAAAAACATTGCGCTGATTATCTCAACAAAAATGTCAATTTAAGGTTTATTGTAAAATTTTTTATAGCAAAATACTAATTTATTGACATATTTTCCCAATCTAACTATGAGATCATTCATTTCAGCGATAATTCCCCTTCAGCGGTCTAAATTACAACAGGTTATAGAAATAAGCCCCTTCATATTATTTTCATTATTTAGCGATTGTAGGGTTTACAGCAATTGTTAAATCAAATCTTACTAATAAAGCTTCCGACTAAAATTGACAGGTTATGTCATTCCCCTATAATCGCGCCCCTTATTACGTGTTTGTTATTATGAAACTGATAATCCAATAAACTTAAATGGGAAGCATGTTCAACACTCAATTTCTGATTGGTTGAATAAATCATGCGCTGCCCCCGCAACTGTGAAGGTATGACTCGCTATTGATTTGAATAGCTATTATCACCCAGCCAGATACCAGCGTAATAACGTCACTGTCCATACTGCGGGTCGGCCGTCATGGAACGTAAAATCGCATTTAATATTAATAAATGGGCGTAATGGTGACGAGCCAAAGAAAGTTTTTTGCTGCTCAGTGACTGTTATGTTGAATGATGATCTAAATCGGTATTGTAAAGCCATGTTATTGTTAGGCAATGCTGTTGTTAATAATAGTATTGACGTGCTATCAATACATTTTTTAATGCCTTTGTCCTATTTCTCTTCTGCTATCACTGTGTAACCCGCTTTCTCCATTACTAAATCCAAGGAAGAAACATGTTCACACTTCGCTATACCTCGATAGCTGTTATGACATTAAGTCTATGCAGTGCAAACTCATTGGCTGATGACGAGATAACATCATCACAAACTACCCCACGTAAAAATATTTTAATTACCAAAGGGTTTAGTGCACCTAATGCAACCACACAAAACTACAGTGGTGAGAATATCGTCAGTATCGTGCCTAGCGACAGTGATATTAATAAAACCTTAGATCAATTAATTGCGGAAAATACCCCAGGATTTGTTCATACCAATTCAGGAACAGCCAAACATAATGCCAGCAATTATCACCGTGGTCTTTCTGATAAATATACTTTGTATTTATTAAATGGAGTGCCGTTTCCAACCTCAACGCTTGGTAGCCAAAACATTCCAACTATTCCCATGGAATCTATTGCCTTGATTGAAGTTATTCGCGGCGCACAAGCTTCTTTGTACGGTTCAAGCTCCTTAACTGGCGTGATCAATATCATCACTAAAACAGGTGAAATGGCAGATGCACAACTTAATATCAGTGCCGGATCCAACAATACCCAGCGAGTAGGGGGTGCTTATGCTAATAGTTGGAATAATTTTCAGTTCATGACCTCATTCGATAAGGATCAGTCAGATGGGTACGATTTTATTGAAGACTCAGATGATGACTTTGGTTATGACACTTATTCCATGAATAGTTATGCTGCTTATGTTACTGAGACAAACCGCTTCTCAATCGCTATCAATAATGCAACCTCTGACCTAGAGATCTATGAGTCATATCCCACTGTCGGTAAAGCTAAAACATCACAAGATACCTTACAAATTACCGGTAAATATATTCAACAATATACACAGAATCTATCATCTGAATTTACGCTATCAACAGCGGAAGTAGATTTAAAGGCCGGCCACCCGAATACAAGCGATGTTGATCATTACTCAACGCGAGAAAACTTATTACAACTTCATTTAAAAGGCGAATGGCAAGAGTTAACGGTTAATCTTGGCGGTGAATTCATACAGTCCACCTACAAATCAAATGAGAATGGTAATGACCGTGATCAAGGTGCAGTATACTTAGCATTCAACCACTACCTAACAGATTATTTGAATATTTCAGGCGGTGTTCGTCATGATCACTATTCTGATTTTGGTGATGCAACAACCTATTCGGCAGGATTTTCTTTATTTAAAACGGCCAGCATCAACTACAAAACTTCTTTCACCGCACCTTCTTATAATGACCTATATTGGCCAAGCTTTGGCAACCCAGATTTAGAGTCAGAAGAAGGTGAAATCTTAGAGCTTTCATTAACACATAATCTCGATACTCAGCATGCTTACATTCCATTAAAACTTAATTTTTATACCGGTTCATTAGAGAATAAAATTCAATGGGGTTGGTCTCCTTTTAATATCGGTGAAGTAAAACTAAAAGGTGTCGAGCTTTATGCTCAGTATAATGCGGCTAGCTATTCCTTTGATATTGCAGCGGCTTACTCTGAAAGTATTGACCAAGACACTGATAAGCAATTAGATAATATACCAAAATGGTCTGGCTCTTCTAGCTTTGAATATTATGTTACCAACAAGCTTAAACCTAAATTGATCTACACCTACGTAGGTAAACGCACTACATCCTCAGATGAGTTAAAAGAAGTACATCTGCTTAGCTTAGCGATGACCTATCAATTAAATCAGTATATTAATCTTGGTGTTAATGTAAACAATATGACTGACAATGGTAAGCAACTCCATAATGGGTATAATGCCGAAGGCAGAACCGTGCAATTTACAATAGGTGCACAACTGTGAGCCGACTACCAATTAATTAACAATTAATAACTCATTACTCATTACTCATTACTCAGCGAATGAGTGATCAGTCATTAACAATAACAGCCTAAATTAAGGAGGTAAAAATGAACAACAGAAAACTCGTTATTTTTATCCTCCTTATCATTGCACTGGCAGTGTTTACTAATACAAAGCAGGGGCAATTATTTGCATTATTAAACCCTGCACAAACTAACTTTACCACCCAAGTGAAGGGTGAACATTTTCCGCTAACATTACATGATCCAAGTGGCATTCAATATACACTAGCGACACCGCCACAACGTTTAATATCAACCACCCTCGCAACCGATCATATTCTCTCAGATATAGTCCCCCAACAACATTTAGTAGGGGTAAGCCGTTACGTAGATTACCCTAGCTTATCTAATATTGTGGACTTTTATGATCCGAGTATTGTGCGCGCTGAAACTGAAATAGAATCCATTTTATCAAGACAACCTGACTTAGTGTTTGTCGCCTCCTATAGCAATCCAGAAACAGTGCGTTATCTATTAAGAACAGGGATTGCAGTCGTGCGACTCAGTGAATTTAATAGCTTTAACGACATCATTAATAATATTGAGTTGGTAGCAACCGTCACCGATAGCCAAGCACAAGCAAATTTGGTCATCAAAAACTTACGCGCTCGACTGAACTTCATCAAGCAACAAGTGAACTCGCAGTCAAAGCCACGCGTGCTATATTATGATTTAAATGGCTATAGCGTAGGTGGAAACGCTTTAATGAATGAGGCTATCAATATTTCAGGTGGAATAAACGTCGCACAGGGGAAAATACCCGATGGTGAACAGAAAATAAGTGAAGAGTTAGCCATCTCACTGCAACCCGATGTGATCATTATGAATGAATGGGTATTTAATCAATCCCAAGGACAAGCGAGTCCCGTAGATATCCTAATCAACAAAAAAGCTTGGGCAAATGTGCCCGCTGTCTTAAATAATAAAGTTTATGCTGTACCCGGTACCTGGCTACGTAGTGTTTCACAACATAGGATCAAAGGCGTCGAAGCCATTGCTTCTATTCTCCACCCCAATATTAGCCAATATGATGAGAACAATCATGCTCAATAGTCCCCTCAGTAAACAACTCTTTATCGGATTGTTAGCAGTTTTATTTTTAGTTTTGGCGCTACTGGCTATATTGCAAGGTCCTGTTGATCTGAATATCAACACTGTGCTCGACATACTAAAAGCACAGATCGCTAATAATTTGCCCGAACACATTATGAAATGGCAACAAAGCATCATTATTGATGTTCGTTTACCACGTGTGATCATTGCAATGTTTGCCGGCGCCAGCTTAGCCCTATGCGGATTAATAATGCAGGGAATGTTTCGTAATCCACTCGCCTCCCCTTCCGTATTAGGCGTATCTTCAGGTGCATCATTAGGTGCGGTGGTTGCCATCTACTTCGGATTTTCTTTATTTTCAGCATGGGCAATACCGTTATTTGCATTCATTGGTGCCGGTATATCATTGAGCATTGTCTACCGTATCGCATCTAATCAAGGGCAAGCGAATATCGCCACCTTGCTGCTTGCGGGGGTTGCTATCAGCGCATTAAATGTCGCCGCCATCTCTTTGTTATTAGGGTTATCACTGAGCAATTGGGATGTCGCAAGAATGATTATTTATTGGACTATGGGCGGCTTGGACGGTAGAACCTGGGATCATGTTTTTATCATCCTGCCAATCATCTGTAGTGGCTTCATCTTATTACTGTTTTACAATAAATCTCTGGATCTACTCTTGCTTGGTGAACATCATGCTTTATCCGTTGGTGTCGATGTAAAGCGTACTCGTCGTAATTTATTGATCATTAGTACAGCAATGGTAGGTGCTTCTGTTTCTGTGGTGGGAGGGATCGGCTTCATTGGCTTAGTGGTGCCACATATATTACGCCTGATACTAGGGCCGTCGCATCGTTATTTATTACCCGCCTGTTTATTCGGTGGTGCAATCACCTTGATCAGTGCCGATTTATTTTTATCATTGTTTTTTAAAGGATCTGCCATCCCATTAGGGGTGATAACTGCGGGTCTTGGCGCGCCGTTTTTCTTATTTCTGCTCATTAAACAACGTGTGGAGATAAACTAATGACTCAACAAAAATCCCTCGTATTAGCGCAAACAACCAAACAGACGCCCGTATTACCTCAAGGAGCAAAAGCAGTACTCTTATCAACCCAAGAGCTGTGCTTCTCCTATGATAGCAACACACAACTTTCAAACATCAATTTAACCTGTTATTCGGGTGAGTTTATTGCCTTAATTGGCGCGAATGGAACAGGAAAAAGCACGCTTCTTAAACTATTACTTGGTTTATTGCCTGCAAATAAAGGCAGTGTTGAAGTTAACGGACAAACACTCAAAAAACTAAAGCGACGAGAAATAGCCAAGCAAATTGCATTTGTGCCACAATCCATTGACCTGCCCTTTGCATTTACTGTTGAAGAAATTGTGATGATGGGCAGAAACCCTTATTTAGGGCCTTTCCAGCTTGCAACAAACAATGACCAGGCCATTATCAAAGAGGTACTAAGTATTACAGATACAGCTCACTTACAAGATCGTAAAGTGAACCAGCTATCTGGCGGTGAAAAGCAACGCGTTATTATTGCACGTGCTTTGGCGCAACAATGTGAATGTATCTTGTTGGATGAACCTATCGCAAGTTTAGATATTTGCCATCAGTTTGAAACTCTTGATTTGATCCAATCACTAACTCAACAAGGTAAATTAGCAATCACAGCAATCCATGATCTAAACTTAGCCGCACGTTATTGCTCAAGGTTAATATTATTGGGTAAAAATCAACGAGGTGATATCTGTATCGTCGCTGATGGTTCTCCGGCACACGTGTTGAGTCAAAAAAACTTAAAGGATTGCTTTAACATCAGAGCCGATATCATTTCGCAACAGCAATCAATTCAATTACACAATATAGCGCCTATTGCTCGACGTTAACCATTTTGCCCACTACGTAAAAGTATTAAAGCGAGTACTTTTAAATTGCTAAAACGGGTTGTTCAAACAATTGATTTTTATAGGTAATATATGTGCACTTGATCACAGCAAAAATAGTAACCACAAATTAAAAGAGCCTATTCAGTGTAAAATTCTGAATTTTTGTTTTTTTTAGTTTTTTATGCTGAAAGTAAACTAAATACAATCATTAATAATTGCGAATATCATTTATGATGCATTTTCTCATACATGATCATTTTAGGATAAAAGATGAAAGTTTTAATATTAGGTTCTGGTGTAATAGGTGTAACGAGCGCTTGGTATTTGGCTAAGTCAGGCCATGATGTAACAGTGGTTGACAGGCAGTCAAGTGTTGCAAATGAAACAAGTTTTGCCAATGCAGGTCAAATATCTCCAGGATATTCAGCACCTTGGGCGGCACCAGGCATTCCAGTTAAAGCGATGAAATGGTTGATGCAAGAGCTTGCTCCGCTAAAAATAAGTATTAAAGATCTCGATACCGAGACATTAGGTTGGATGACTAAAATGGTCGCCAATTGCAATACTAAAGATTACCACATCAATAAATCTAGAATGATGAGAGTAGCCGAATACAGCCGTGACTGTTTACGTGCATTGAGAAAAGAAATTAATATTGAATATGACCATCGCACAAAAGGTACATTACAGGTATTCCGTACCGCCAGCCAAGTAAAAAGCTCTAAAAAAGATATCGAAGTACTTGCTGAATGTGGCGTTGAGCATAAAATATTAACACCCGATGATTGCTTAGCCTACGAGCCCGCACTTAAACATACTATCCATAAAATTGTTGGCGGTATTCAATTACCCAATGATGAAACAGGTGATTGCCACAAGTTTGTAACTGAACTAGCGAAAAAGTGTGAACAATTAGGTGTTAAGTTTGTCATGGATACTAAGATTGAAAAAATTAATAAACAAGGCAATCAAATCACCAGTGTTTCAACCAGTAAAGGTGAAATGACTGCTGATGCTTATTTAATGGCGCTAGGCTCTTACTCAACTCATATGCTCGCAAATGTAGGAATAAGAGTGCCTGTTTATCCTATTAAAGGGTATTCACTGAGCCTGCCAATAGAAGATTATTCTGCAGCACCTGAATCAACTATCATGGATGAAACCTATAAAGTGGCTATCACACGTTTGGGTGAACGTATTCGTGTGGGTGGCACCGCTGAAATCACTTCTTATAACTTAGCATTATTAGAAAAACGTCGTAAAAACATCGAGTTCTCTATCGCTGATTTGTTCCCTCATGCAGGTGATTTACAAAAAGGCGAATTCTGGACCGGCTTAAGACCGATGACACCAGATGGCACACCTATATTAGGCAAAACAAAGATTGATAACTTATTCTTGAACACAGGCCACGGCACCTTAGGCTGGACAATGTCAGTTGGTTCAGCGAAGTTTGTAAGTGATGTTATCAATAGTCAAACACCGGATATTGATAGCGAAGGTTTATCAGTAGATCGTTACGGACGTTAGGGGAAATCATGGCTAGATCAGCAACAGCAGTTATTAAATTAAGTGCGATCAAACAAAATTATTTATATGCAAAATCGCTTGCCGCTCCAGCTAAAGCGATTGCCACAATCAAAGCTAATGCATACGGACACGGCGCCATTGAAGTTGCGAATGCATTAGCCGATGTCGCCGATGCATTTGGTGTCGCCTGTATTGAAGAAGCCAAAGAGCTACGTGATGCAGGGGTTAAAAAACCTATTTTATTACTTGAAGGCTTCTTCACCGCCGATGAACTTAACTACATCAGCGAAAATAATATCTGGTGCGCAATACATCATCAGTATCAACTTGATGCCTTAAAACAAGCAACACTTAGCCAACCGATTAACGCTTGGCTAAAAATGGACTCAGGAATGCATCGTTTAGGATTTTTACCTGAAGATTATGCAGATGCTTATCAACAATTAGCAGCCATGAGCCAAGTGAATAACATTGTTCATATGAGTCACTTCTCATCGGCAGATGACTTAACGTCATCGCTAACTGAGCAACAAACAAAATTGTTTATAGAGACAATTGGTGAGTTACCAGGTGAAATCAGTATCGCTAATTCACCTGCTGTGTTGAGAAAAGCTATCCCCAACAGAAGCCAATGGGTACGCCCTGGTATTGTTATTTATGGTGCATCACCTATTGATGAAAGTGAGTTAGAAAAGCCATTAGCACCAGCAATGACTTTTCAAGCAAAAGTGATCTCAGAGCGCACCATCAATAAAGACCAAAGCGTCGGTTATAACGGCCTATGGACAGCGGATAAAACGACTAAAATAGGTACCGTGTCAATTGGTTATGCTGATGGTTACCCGAGGCATGCTAAAACCGGCACACCGGTATTAATTAATGGTAAACAAAGCCAAATATTAGGCCGAGTCTCTATGGATATGTTGATGGTCGATTTATCAATGTTTGAACAAGAAAGTTGCATTGGATTTGATGTCGAACTTTGGGGGGAGAACATTACCGCAAACCAAGTTGCAAAATGCGCCGATACCATCTCTTATACTTTATTCTGCGGTTTAACCCGTCGAGTCAGTAAAACATATATCGATTAATAGTGGTGCTGCTTTAACAGCAATAGTTACTTATTTTTTAAGAGTTACTATTGCTTAATACACCTATTCGATCACCATCGTAAGTAATCAAATAGGTGTTATTAAAAACAAAACAACCGCTAACTCGTCAACCCTTTCCAAAAAATAAGCCCCAAATATCCACAATAAAACATTAATCAAAACGGCTACAACAACTCCACCGTAAAGTTTTACCAAGTCATCAACTCCTTTTAGCAAAGCCAAACAGGACGTTTGGCTTAAGTTCATTCAGCACATGGACGTGCTGTATGAACTGTTGCATTATAAAAGGAGTTTATTAGTTGGATCAGAAAACGCTCCGGTGTCAGTCTCTTTGCCGCCTTTCTCTTCTGATAAGAGAAAGACGTGTAGCCAGCAGGGCGAAACCACTGCTAATAATGATCAAGCAGCCACGAAGAGCGCAGACGAGCTAAAATACTAAACAAAAACACTAAAAAAACACTAAAACCAAGCACTATGTATTCCTACACAAAGTATAAGAAATGATAATTAATCGCCAAAAACACGTCAAACAAGATATTTTTAATAAAGTATAGCGGTGCAAATACCGTCACCGGAAGACTTAAACAAACATCTTAAATATCTCTTCAAAATCAGAAAAGGGATCATAAAAAGCATTTTTATCATTGATCCGCGATCGCAACTCAGCTTTAATACTTTTAACCGTGGTGCAGTCACGAATAAACCCATCTATTGCTGCGCACTCACAGTCTAATTCATGACAATGAGCTTCCATCCCTTCTTGGACCATTTTTTTACTACGCGCTTTAAACTTACGCCAAACTAAGGTTTCAATTTGATCATTATGTTGTAACGCGCGATATTCTGCATTTAGGTTCCTTACTTTTTCCTCTAATAAAGGTAACAGATTGGCTAGTGTTGCTTTATCAAACGTCGGATCGTCATCAAAGTGAGTGAGGTATAATTGCAATATGGCAAAGACATCTTTATCTCGACGCGCTTCAGCAAGGACTTGCATTTGTAAGTGCTTTTGTTGTTTTAGTTTGGAGTCTTGCTCTTTATCAGGATGTAATTTAGACGCTAACCGTTTATACATCTTATTGAGCTGACTCCCTTTAAACAGCTTATCTAACTCACTATGTTTAAGTTGTTCCTCAGCCTTGTCTTCCTCATCAGATTGATGGAAGCGTTGATAGAAATCGTCGAAAAAATGGTCGTCAAAGGGCGTTTCATCATCCTCTTCAAATTCATCAATCTCTTCAGCTTCTTCAGACGCCTCATGCGCATCCAGATACTCATATATTTTCTGTGGATCTAATATCAATGCTTTTAATTGTTCATCACTCAAGTCGAAATCAATCTCAAATTCAGCGTTTAATGAGGCTTTCATAAGTTCGACTTCAGCTGATGACATTTTGTCAAGTTGTTGCTCTTGGCTCATCATTAGCTGTGCTTTTACACGTTTATTTAACGCTTCGAACTCCTCTGGAGAGTTAAAAGGATGATCCTGTAAATAACCCAACTCTTCTGAGATCCAATCAATCAACTCTACGCGCTCGTTCTCTGATAAGGATTTGCGAGGAAGAAAGGTGGCAAGGTGTTCCACTTTTGAGCTCAGCCATCTTATTTGCATCTGTTCATAAGGCAACACGACCTCTTCAAATTGCTGATAATTAGTGGCCAGTTTTTTAGTAAAAGAAGCATTACGTTTTTGATGCTTTTCAATTAATTGCCACAAGCTTTGCAATTTATTATCAGATTTTTTATTCAACGGTGTTTGTGCAATTTTTTTAAGTGAAGATAGTTGTGTCATTAAACTGTTCTCGGTTAGATTGCCGGTTTCCATGCTCTAATATGCTAACATTAAGCATTTTTTTTTACATCTAACTTGTCGTTAAACTGACGCTCAATGTAGAAAAAAGGCCCCTTTTATAACATCGATGAAGTGAGTGTGTAAACATACCTAATTCTTTCAGTGAACTACTCATCCATGAATGACTGAGCTTCCAAGAAAGATGCCTAAGCAACTAACTTTTCTTTTTTTACGCTTCGTTGGCTACGGCTAGTTGAGCTTTTGGCTCGGCTAGTCTTACGTTTGCCTCCACGTACACTACCTGACTTAGTGATTAAAACCTGAGGGATCCCCACAAAAAATCACAAGCGACCTAACCGTATTACTAGGTTGGGTAGCTCATGTAGAACCCAAATAATAAACGCATCATCTACAATATAACGTCCATCGTTAACAACCTCTCGACCGAGATAAATGTTTGATAAAACACGTTTTTTTCTCAGTATTCGCTTGCAAAGAATGATGTAAGTTCAATTGCTCTGCTGCAAATCCAATACACCATAAAATATATAAAATGAGTGCCCCAATAAGAAGTAGTATATCAAATCGCTCAGGGCTGCGAGAGTTAGCAAACTCAAGACTCATGCCTAGTTTAGCATTCTTAGTATCTCTGAATACTTCTTCGATTTGCATTCTAGTCGCGTATAATTTCATGACCTTCTTTGGGTTTTTATCCCATCTTTTGGGAAGGCAACTAATCAACAACCAAGGCTCTTTGGCTTTCTTTTCCTGGTATTTGTCGGTACTGCATTGAGATTTTCCTCCTCGTAATTTTTTCTTTGTTCGTCCTTTTTTTCTTCCTTTATAGAGCGTTCCAATACAGGGGTGCTGAGTTGTTTTACTAAAATAAATATCGCCTAAAGTGACAGCTTTGCTGTTCGCTGATACAAACCACTCTCTACTTTGTTGCCAATTTTTACCATCCTTTGATAATTGAACGTTTCCTCTGACCCTGCATACCCAATACCATCCCATATTTTCAATCGGTTTAAACCAAGGCGTTTTAAAAATAGCATCAGCTAAAATAATTGGCCGGCAACCTTCTGGTAGACAATATTTAATATTGTCTAATAATGCTTGATGGGCTGCGGATGTATTAAGCTCACTTTCTTCATAGCCGACATTCCGTATCCGTTTCAGGAATAAACTCTCGCATTTTCAAGAATAAATTTTTTGATATATTGGCCCCAGACAATCAATAATGATGCTATTCCTCTCTTTTAAATTTATCACCAACTCTTTATCCTGTGAGAGGGTTAATACATGCAGTCCTTGAAAGCAAAAAAATACCCAACGTGCTGTCGGGGTTTGAGTTGGCTTGTATTTTAAGTCTGGGAAATAGGCCGATTGCGTTTTAAGCTCTTCCCTTATTTTATGCTCTAATGCCGCATATACCATGAGGCAACACGTCATAATCATTAATAACGCTTCAATGCGCTCTGGCTTTTTTAAATATAACGAAGATGTTAAAAAATCAGGACTTTTTAAAAAACGAAAACCTTTTTCGACACTTTGCTGTGACTTGTAAAGTCCAAGTATTTTTTCCATTGCCAATGTTTCGCTAAAATCATTTGTCGCTAACATGAACATGCCTTTTTCTTGTAAACGCGCTTGCCGTTCTGTTAGTGAACAATAAACCTGACCTGTTATTTGATACTCATGCCTATCTGCTTGCTGTCCTTGCTTCGGGCGACCACTTTGCTTGTAAGCTACGTGCTCAATCACCTCGATATCGCTTATTTCTGTATAACCTTGCTTTTTAATCCATTTATTTAATGACTTACGCGCATCTAATGCACATGAATAGCGCTCACGTGTTAATTTTTTAAATGACTTTAGTGAAGTGGTTGAATCTTTAAGCATGCGCTTATCTAACGTGTATTGCTCTCGTTTCATTGCTTGCTCACTACGTAATAATAGCCAGCGCTGCTTTACACCACCATAATCCGAGTCGAGGCATACACCGCTATAGCCGTTCTCTAATGCGACGAATGCGTGATTCTCTTGCTCTGCGATTGCCGATTTAACTAACGTTAGTTTTTGCGGTGCGCGGGATATAAACAATCGGCCTTGCTCATTAAGTGATTGAATAGTCTCTGCTGTATATAAGGCAGCATCGCCAATGAAATGGCTACATTGTTGAGCAGCATTGAGACTGCTTAAGTGGTTTTTTACAATGTTTTTGAAGCCTTCATTATCATTGATATTACCGCTCGCAGCTTGCATGTAAACAGGGATCCCTGCTTTATTTTCGGTGACTAGATTAATGACTACCTGGTTTAATTCCGGGCGGTGATCTCGACTGTAGCCACGTACTAGTTTAATCGTCTTCGGATCATCGTCATTGTTATCATAACGGCCATCGACATGGATACTGGTAGAATCCAAATTCAATCCTTCACAAGGCAGTTTTAAATGGTCAATAACACGTGCAGATAAGGTTTGATAAAGCCCAGAAACACCCGTCTCATAGAGTTGATCGAGGCAACGGCCTAAAGCATCATCATTGATATGCTCAGCCTTTATTCCCTCTCCAAGAAGGCGCTCTACAGGTTTGTCAGCAAAATATTCTGGATACATATGCAATGTACGACCAGTAAAACCAAGGCCGTTTAGAATCATTGCTTCGACAAGTTGACCATAAGATATTTTCTTGTCTTTGCTCTGTTTGGGATGTGCTTGATCGATAAGCTTTGCAACACCAATTTCTTTACACATGCCAGCAACTAAGCCTAAATGGTCGAGGTTTTTTATAGAATATGTCATGACTTACCATCACCCAAAGATAAGTAATAGATCAAATATGAGGATCCACGTCAACATATTTATTCAAAATTATAGGGGGCGACACAAAATGGTCGTTTTTATTACTTAATCGACTATTTTTTGTTGAAAATTTAATCACTAAGAACAGGTGCGGAAAGACAGTTAAAAAAGCCGATGCCGAACGAAAAACATTTAAAAAACTGTGCCAGCAACGGTTTGCCTGTGATGTCGATGCACAACAAGCTGTTGAATTATGGCGAACAAAACAAGTTTATAGTGATGTCATTAGTGAGATAAAAGCGGTGCCGATATACGGGAAGAAAGGTCAACCCAAAAAAGACCAAACACCTGATCGTATTGAGTACCAAATTACAGGTCATTTATTGACGCCTATTGAAAGAAGAGAAAATGCAATGAAGTCGTTAGGCTTTTTTATTATTGCCACGAATGATCTTGATACCAGTATGACGATGGATAAAATACTCAGTACTTACAAAGAGCAACAGTCAGTTGAAAAAGGGTTTCGCTTTTTAAAAAGTCCTGATTTTTTAACCAATTCAATCTTCCTCAAAATATTCTGGTCAAGCACAACTGGACACCTGACTTTGTAATTTTTCATAGTTAATCGGCGTTAGACTTCCGAGTGTTGTATGAAGCCGTTCATGGTTGTAATAGCGGATATATTCTTCAACATCTAACTTCATCGTTTCACGCGTTAAGTGAACAATATTTAATAACCATTCATTCTTAAGACTGCCGAAGAACCGCTCAACAACTGCATTATCTAAACAAGCTCCCACGCTACTCATTGAGGCTATTATTTTATGCTTACTCAATAATCGATTAAATCGCCCACTAGTATATTGAGAACCACGATCGCTGTGGAACATCAAACCCGCTTTAGGTTGCCTGATATTAATCGACATTTGCAATGCGCGTTCAACTAAATCAACCGTCATGCGGCCAGATATAGACCAGCCAATAACCCGACGAGAGTATAAATCCATGACAATGGCTAAATACATCCAACCTTGATTGGTCCTCAAATAGGTGACGTCGCCAGCCCACACTAGATTCTCTTGTTTAGGGTTAAACTGCTGACCCAATAGGTTATCAGCAACACTATCTGTATGTTTACGCTTTGTTGTTACCTTATATGCTTGGCGCTGTACGACGACAAGCTTTAGCTTGCGCATGATACTACGTGTACGATAACGACCCACCTTAAAGCCCGCTTCTCTTGATTTCTTGCATAACTGGCGAGAGCCCAGGCTACCGCGACTTCGCTTGAATAACTGTCGTGCTGCTCGATACATGTTCAGCTCTTCTTCACGGATGACTTTAGCGGGGCGTTCAAGCCAATCATAAAATGCACTACGACTCACTTGTAATGCATTACAAAGCAATTTTATGGGATATTTAGAGCGACTCGCTCGAATATACCGATACTTTACTTCATTTCTTTTGCGAAGAAGGCACTGGCCTTTTTTAATATTTCTTTCTCCATACGCAGTCGTTTAACTTCTTTGCGTAAGGCAAGTAATTCAGCACGTTCATCTGAATCTACAGTTGAGTTAGCATGTTGCTCTGCTTTTTGTTTCCAACTGTAAAGCAAGCTAGTCGTGATGTTTAAAGCAGAAGCAGCTTCTTGAACGCTATAGCCTTGTTCACTGACTAATGCCAATGCTTCAGTTTTAAATTCACTGGTATAAGTTTTGTATTGTCTTCTCGTATTCATGTTCACCTCTTTAGTGGATAGTATTATCCAAAATTAAAGTGTCCAGTTCAATTAGACCAGAATAAAAAGCCAGAGCGGATAGAAGCATTATTGATGGTAATGACTTCATGTTTGATGGTTTACGCCTCATTGGAGTACCAGATACGTAAAAATTTAAAAGAAAAGGACCTTTATTTCCCAGATCAAAAGAAAAAACCTTATCAACATCCCACTGCTCGCTGGGTGTTCCAATGCTTCCAAGGAGTGACCGTCATTTATCTTGAAGATCAGGCTCCGATGGTGGTTAATTGGAAGGAGCGACGACAAGTGATCATTGACTGCTTGGGCGAAAATTACAGGCAAATGTATTCTTAAAACAGGTGCGGAACATCAGATACTCAGATAAAAATATGACGAAGCTACTTATTCACGTTATAAATAAAAACATATGTTTACACATGAAAAACTATTGCAAGCAACGACAGAATAACAGAAGCAATATTTTAGCAGTTAATAAGGGAGTTAAAATAACATAGGGATAAATACGATGAGTATTATAAATAAAATTTTATTTCTATCTTCAAATTAATTTAAATAAATCATCGTAATTTTTTATAAGCTAACTTCTTTATAAAAGTTGGCGAAATTCTCAATGTAAATAAAAGAATCACATGCAAAATATTTGATACAGAATAACACTTCAATATTTTGAATGCATAAATGCGGGACTTAAGATCATTAATCGCCTTTTTAAGGCCTCTACGAGAATGAAAATTTCCATCAATACGAAACTTTAATAAAGGTTTATTTATATTTGCAAATTTAAAGCCAGCACTCAAAAGATCAACCCATAAATAATAATCTTGAGTATTCATTAAATTTTCATTATATCTAATTGACGAAGAGAATACTTCAGCCTTAAACATTACACTAGGATGATTAAACGGACATCTTTTTATGATGGCAGAACTCAATTCATCGTGTTTCACTGGCATACTTTTATAAAAAACACTTTCTCCTTCTTCATTTATTTCCATAAGATCAGAACCAACCACCGATACTTCCGAATGATTTTCAAAGAAAAAGACTTGCTCCTCAATTCGAGAATGAATACTTATATCATCAGCATCCATTCTGGCTATATATTTATATTCTTTCTTTATAGAAGCTATTTCAATTAGTTGATTTAACCTGAATGCTAATCCTTTATTTACAGAATCAAATGAAACGAAAATATTATCAATAGAAGAGATATTGACGATATAATCTTCAACATCCTTAGATACAGGCCCATCAATAACGATGTATAAGTCGCACGACTTATATGATTGATTCAAAATACTTTCTATTGATTCAATAATAAAACTTAATCTGTCATTTTTATAAATCGACATAATTACTGCTACGTTTGGTTTCATCATTTCAAGAGTTTTCTTAATCGGTAAACTAATATTCTTTTGACCTTTGTTAATAAAGAATCGTAAGTGAGCATTATATTTTTTGATATGGGATTAGAAGCATACACGACTTGTACACTACGCCCGTTATATTTTAAATTTAACCCCATGTCAGGTGCAGTCTTCTTGTGAAAAAAAGTTTTTGTAATAATATTATGTTTCATATTATTGTCCGTAACAGGAGTTTTTAGTTCACACAACTTTTTAAAGTCTGGAATCATATCAGAATTAAAAGATATATATTTTCTTTCAACATTTAAAACATCTTCAGAACTGAATGAAAGCTCAACCAATAACCCTTCTTTGTTGAACTTTCCTTGGTAATAAGTTTGTTCTTTAGTAACTTTAAAGTTATTAAAAAGAAAGTTACCCAAGGAATAAAAAATAGGGCGACCATTATACAATTCATCCGTTTGTATACAATGAGTATGAGAGCCTATAATACCATCAGCCCCAAGATCAATGACTTTTCTAGCAAAACAAACTTGTTCTGAAGTTGGAAAAAATTCATTTTCAATACCCCAATGAGGCAATATAAAAATTTTATCCACCTTCATTTTTTTTAAAGCCTCAATATCTTCCTTAATAAAATCATAAAGCAATGGCGACGTTCCATAACTTGATGCATCAGCATTATTTTGTGAATTTGTAGAGTAACAATTGTATGCTAAAAAAGAGACTTTCATCACACCAAGATTTAAAATTAATGGTTTTCTTGATTCATCAATATTACTCCCCGCACCAAGACATTTTACATCTAGTTGTTTCAAGAATTTTTTAGTCTCAATAAACCCTTCATAACCTTGATCAAACATATGATTATTTGCTAATGATAAAGCATCACAAAATGAATAAAACTCAAAATTATCCCGTGAATTAAGTAAAGAAAATTTATTTAAATTTTCTTGAATAAATTCATTTAATATAGGAGCTTCTAAATTTCCTATAACTAAACCATCATATTCATTTAAATATTTAAATAGTTTTGTTTTTTTGAAATCTGATAGATGTGCCTTTGTATAACCATGTGAACAGATATCACCAACAAACAAAATTTTAGCCATTATTTTTCCTTGCAGCATTGTCTATACGACCATAACGACCTAATAAGCCATCCTTTATTCCGCAAACAATGTACTTAAACCTTACTTTTCCATCTTTGAATGCAAATGGATATACAAATAACTTGATAAACAATTTAAATAAGTTACTTAATTTCCAATAAATTGGCACATATGATCTTGGAAATAACAAGAAAAGGTTTCTTGTATGGTAATAATGTCTTATTGGAGAAGGTATCCGCGCATCTATACTTCCAATAAGTTTCTGTTTGCCTTCACCTACCCGATGCCCTAATAGCACGTCGTTATCCCTGACTGTAATAAAGCCCAATTTTTTTAAACGCCAACAATATTCCCAATCAACAGAATCTATAAAAAGTCCATCGTCCATACTACCAGCTGCTTCATATGCTGAAAGTGGAATTAAACTAGCAGAACTTATTGTCGCATGAATAATATGGCAATTATGCCCAGGTATATTATTACCTTTAATCAGGCGTCCTTCGTCAACTTCGTTTGTTATTTTATCATAATGCCTAGGACCAATTACTCCAATAGTGTAACCAACCTTGGTTAGTTCAAAATATCTATCCATAAGTTTAGTTACAGTATGTTCTTGTAAAAGGCTATCTTGATCCATTTGTAGTATAAAATCAGCTCCATTTTCAAAAGCCCATTTCATACCAATGCTTTGAGCCTCTGCTATACCAAGATTTTCTCGAAAGTTAAAAACTCTAATTCGATCTGCTGAATGGAGAGTAATGTCATAGTCAGAATTGTTACAAACAACAACAAAATCTGTCTGACTTAATAAGTTATCTACAGCTAATTGTAATTCACTACTATCTGGATTGTAAGCAACTAAGATTGCATAAACATTTTTTTTATTTTTCATTTTTAAGCACCAATAAGTTACCCATATCTAAATCAAATTGATTAGGTGTGAATTTTTCTAGACAATTACCAGGAAAATTTGTTAACTCACCAAAATATATTTTATTTTCAAGAATGTATAAATCGACTCTTATAAAATCAAGCTCTGATGATAAGTCTTCAGCTATTTTAATTGCTTCATTAAGGAGATTTGGAGGCTCTATATCATAACCCCTATCAAAGTTGTACTTTACGTCAAGCAATTCAAAATTTTTGGAGTATATATTACGGCTATGACCATTGTAGCGGTCTAAATCGACTTGTATAAAGTGAACTTTACCATTAAGACAAAAAAACTTGTAATCAGGCGGAACCCCTCCATCAAATTCAATAAACTCCTCAACAACTAAAAGCCTATCTAGGTCTTTATATACCCACTCTTTACCTTTTTTATAATAATCTAAGTCAAGCCAAGAATGAACTATTGATGAAACATCAGAATAACTATCTTTATGCTTATCAATGATCATCACCATTTTGGAGCCATGATTCGCTTTAATAACGAACTTTCTTGGTAGGGACTCCCAATCGTCGACTTTGAATGATTTACCCGACCACAGAAGATTGATTAGCTGACAGTTTTTCGAGAGTCTTGAAACATAATCTCGTGATTTAACACGATCTGAGACAAGCCTTCTAATATTTGATTGAGCATGTTGAGGTCTTAATTTTAAATATAGGATCTTATCTGTAAGCGTTCTAGGTTTAAATAAATTAGGAATTTTTTTTTGTCTAATTATATAAGCCCCAATTGAAACAATATTATCTAAATACATTTTTATCCTTAGCTGTAATTTTCTTGTTCATTTTTTTTCCAAAACTCACACCTTTAAGTTCCACATATTTATACGTAATTCTAGATATTGAAACAGTCAATAATACAATAGCAATTACAGCAACATTGTTTAATAGCGTTGTACCAAAAGTTAAAAAACGTTCTCCATCAATAAAATATGTAAAATTCAATTTCAATCTACTATCTAAAATAATAATAACTGAGGTTATCACTAAGATGATCGAAGCATGGGTTAGATAAATCGAATATGATAATTCTCCTATGCTTCGGAAGAAAGCATGGTTTAGCAATAGAGAGATATATCACATCTCAGAGGAGTAGATAAATATTGTCATACCAAAAGTAATAACAAATAGTATGAATATAAATAGACTACTACCGACAATATAACTTTTGAAAAAAATGAGTATAACGACTAAGCCAAGAACAACAAATTCAAGTAAAGACGCTAATCCTTTGTTCATATTTAATACAGATATTTTTCGATGCATTTCAGATACACATACACCAAAATAAAAACAAAAAACACCTTTAGCTAAGTGCACCGAAAGAACATCAAAAAATAATAAAAGCGCGCCTAAAATACAAAAAGAAAAACCAAAGACAATTGATGGCCTTGTAAAAAACGCATAAATTATAAATGACATATACAAAAATAGTTCAACACTTATGCTCCAAGATGGAAAGTTAAAGGAAGTATGTCGAAACGACTCGGACCATGACTGAACTAGAAATAAATTTGGGATTATTTGATCCAATGCATTTTTGCCGGAGAATGGCACCTGTGAAAAATGGAGCCCTTTCGTTGAACCGATATATTTAGCTAATTCAAGACATAAAAACACAATAAGCATAGCAATATGAAGAGGAAATAAGCGAAAAACTCTACTAATTAAAAACTTTCTCGGCTGAATGTCTCTGTTACTAACACTTAGAACAAATCCGCTTAACACAAAAAAGAAATCTACAAATACATCAGCATTAATGAAAAACACATTCTCGCTAATACTCCCTACTATATTAAGATGGTGTATAACTATCGCTACTGCACAAAGCCCTCTAAAGCTATCTAAAACATGATAACGTTTTATATTCAAACTTCCTCCTGAATTAATCACTTTGGTTGAACAATTTTTATGCATAGTGATAATAAGTAATTTATTGCTCCGAATAGGAAATGTCTTTTTTGATTCAAACTGAAATATAATTTTATTTTTTTTAATAAAGGCAACTTTTTTTCATTATTGTGAAACATTAACTTTAAATATTTAGCTGAATACCTTGGACCTTCCGTGATTTGAGCGCAGTTTATTTTTTGGGACCATAAAACAAAACATAAGCTTAGCTGATCCCTCTTTGAATATTCAACAAATAGTTCAAACCAATATGACATAGCATCTTTGATCTTATCTGTATGATTTCTGAGAATCACATTATTTTCAAACAAACCATTCTCAACAGGATATTTTGCTTTGTTATAATACTGCATCTGCTTTGTTACTTCGCAACTTGACACTTTACCGGATCTAATACATTCGTCTGCTTCTTTATACAAACAATCTCTAAATCCGTGCTTTGGTATTGCAATATCATTAGCATTTAAATATTTATCGAAAATAAAATTTAAATCTGCACATATTTTTATGTTCCCATCTATGTACAAACTTTGTTCATAATCGAAAAAAAGAAATGGCATCATCTTATATTTTCTATTAAGTAAAATAGGATCTTGATCCTCAGGTAAGTACTTAACAGTCCATGTTTGAGACTTGATATTGTGATTATCAGTAACACAAATATAATCGATATCAACAGCTTGATTATCAACTTCCAGAAGGTCGTCGTACTCTCCTAAAATAACGGTGTATATTAATCTTTTATTTTTATTTTTATTTTTATTTTTATTCACTGAACTTAATCCAATTTATTGCTCGATCGGAAAAACCAAAAAACACTTTAATTTGATATTTTTATATCTAATAGCTCTAGAGTTAAATGGTTATAAGGAGATGCTTGATTCTTGTTTTTGTTATTAACAACTTGATAGCTAAACAAGAAAAATAAAGATAGAAAGAAAATGCTTGCGAGTAAGAAATTCATGTAACTTTGTTTATATGATTTAGTAAATATTATGGATAAAATTAGAATATTTAAGCTAAAGTAGGGGAGCATTAACCTTTCCCACATTTCAAATTCGATTCCAGCTAAATATAGGGAAGATCCTATTATGAATATATTTGCATGTGTATTACTGAGTAAATTCTTATGTAAAATGGCATAGGATGTAATTGCATACCAAAAAATAACAACAAATCCTCCGCCCGGCTCTTTTATTGAAAAAAGGGTAATCCTTTCAGCATATAACTCTCCATAATATGGGACTAAATCAGCAAGTTTAATCAAAACAGATGATAATAGAGCTGTTTTATAAAATACGAAGCTTATTAGTAATATAAGAGAATAAACTATTCTAGAGACACTTTTTCTTGTCGGTAAAAAAACAAAGATTAGAAAGAATATGGCACTAAAATGTAAAATAACACTACTAACTATCACCCACACAGAAAATTTATATTTATCATTTTCTAAATATTTTAAACTGTAAATAAAGACCGCAATTGCTGCTGCTTGTCTTATTCCATTATTAGCAAAGAAAGCAAAACCACTTAAAAAGAACATTAATATAAATAGATTAAGGCAGTGATTATCTTTACATGTGAGTAATAGAAAATATACCGTCACACCTGAATAAATTGAGAATACCAAATAATAACCATCTTCCCCTAACAGGTAAAAAGAGATTTTATTCAAAAAATAAAATCCAGGCTCAACAAATAAAGGGGATTCATAAACATTAATAATATTGAATATATTTACATATTGTTCATAATCGTTACCTATATCAATCCTTAACCCAAGTGATAGTGTTAATGTGACAAATACTACCAAAATTTTCGTATTATCATTTTTAGTTAAAATGACTAATAACGAAAGTATAATGATAATTCCTGAATATATATATAATGATGACATTTTAAAAAATCAAACATAAAAAAGACATGATATACAGTAACCTTTTTGACTTATATTGACGCTATCAATGACAGGGTCTATTCCAATTAAACTATTGATTTTAAAAATCAATTACTTTCTTTATAAAATCTATTTAAAAAATATCTAAAAAGCTAAGATAGGCATTTTTATAGATTTACATTTTGCATTGTATTTAATTCCCTTTCTCATTTTTGAAAACGCTAAATGCGGCCCATCCTCTTAGGTATATCTCAGTTATATATATGGTTAGAATTAAACAAGAAAATTCAATAAGAGATTTATCATTAACAAAATAAACATATGTAAACATGAACAAAAAGTACAATATACAATTAACTACAACTGTTTTAGCTAATAATTTATCATAACCAAAAGGTAGTAAAATCAACCTACCAATAGAACTGCTCACACCAACAAAAACGACTGAAGTGAGAAGGATATATATAACATAAAAATCTTCTACATAAACGTTTGGTAACAACCAAGCTGCTATGTATGGAAAAACAATATAAATTGTAGTAACGATGATTATATTGAAACCACAAATAGATATAAACAGCTTCTTAATTAAACTCACTTCTCTCTTATTGACTACCTGAGGAAAAAAAGCAGTTAATATTATGTTCTGAGGAATTGATAAAACACTTATTACTTTCAGTGCAATGTCGTATATGATTACTTGACTTGGCCCAAAAACAATACCTACAACAATAATATTTAACCTATCTTTTAAGGCAATAAATATGGACGAGATAAAAATCGAATATCCATCAACGAATGATACTTTAATATATGCAAAATCTACTCTTCTATATTTGACACTCAGTTTATTATAGACAACTAATTGAGATGCAATACTCATAAAAATATAATAACTTAAACTTACAAAGGCAAACTTAATACCGTCTGAAGGTTCCCTAATAAAAACAAAAACAGATACAAGCATTATTAATCGAAAGAGTGCATTTAAAATCGTTATATATTTCATTTCCTCTAAACCTTGAAACAGCCAAGTAGGGAAAAACACCTCATATATTAATGGTCCTACACATAATAAATAAATAACATGCAATTCAGAAGGTTTGACGCAATAAATATAAGTAATGAAAATCATCAAAGCAGGTAAAAAAATAACAAACTTAGCAACTATAGTTGCCGTGAAAATATTCGATACAGATTTCAATTCCCGCTTATGCTTTGTTATTTTTCTTGTAGCCGAAAGATTGAAACCATAACTTACAAAAGCACATAATAAAAAAGCAGCCCCCTGAGCGAGAATTATTTCACCGTACAAATTAGTACCGAGTGTTTTTATCAGATGAGGATAGGTTATCAATGGGAATACTAGACTCAGAACCTGCAAGCATGTTAGATAACCAGCATTCTGTATTGCAGTCTTATAATTGTAAAAGAAATCACGAAATTTTGAGTACATTATTAATTCTCTAAGTGCAATACGGTGTAATTATAATCTACCTTGTTGAATATGAGATTGAAAATATCACAACTCAAAAACACAAGGAATCTGCCCTTTCATTTTGCATTACATTTTCGAGATTGATTACAGCATAGAATACATCTGATTAGTTTTATTTTTAAAATATTATCAAGATGCTTTTTTGCTATTTTACAACTCAACTTTCAATATAAGACTAAGACACTTCCCATTCGTTTTGAGACATTCACTCCAACCAAAACCCTTATACAGCCTAGGTTTAGCCCTCTCCCTCAAAAAGGCCCCAATAGGTCCTTCTAGGAATAGTATCATCTGGCGGGATACCTTGTTCGAATGGTAAATATTGCCTTATGCAAGCTAATTTATCATTTCCAAAAGTTTCTATTTACCCCCCCTTCACAACAAGAAATAACCGCGGTAATAGCTAAAAAAAGGACATCAATTTACTCATGTTACACTTTACCAGGTTGACGAAAATCACGAATAACAGATAGTTGATTTATCAAAGTTTCTTGGCTCGTATTACTTCTACATAGTATAAAAATAAGTATATGATCACATCTGAAACTGATCTTCAATGTGATCCTTTTTCTAGTGCAGTTCAATAGATTTAAGCGCCAGAAAGCACCATCATAAAGATAAATTAAAAACATCAAATTAATAGTACGATTTCGTGATATTGCCCTTTTTCAAGCTCTCATTTGTCTTTTAAAAGAACCTTTTTTCCTTTTAAATAAAGTTTTTAGGTAGGCTACATCCACTAAAGTCCATACCTACTAGTGGTTTAAAGTTGAAATGTTATAAAATGTATAACAAAATAATTGAAGTTATTCATTTTCTTTTGTAAGAAAATATATTTTCAACACAGCCTTAACAAATGTACCATTGTTCGCTTCTTTTTAAATAATACTTTAAATACGTTTGAGTCACTAAAACACATAATTTTAATGACTTAAAAAAAGTTGGAAGATTATAAACGAAAAGAGTAATGAAAAACACTTTTGAATTAGACACTTATTATTTTAATAAAATTGCTCTATACGCATTTCAAAGTAGTATTAATAAATACACTTACGAACCTGATTTTAGAACATGTTCATTTGCAACATTAACAGAAACTATATTATTTAATATTTTCAATAATAGTACAGAGCGAAGCAAACCATGTTTATATATCGCATCAAACCCCGAGAAAGGTTTTTCTGTGATCGTTACTTTTTCATCAGGCAGCCTTACTTAGAGTAGGTCATGTTCAAGAATATATGTTTTTAGTTTTAAAATAAGTAGCTCGTCAATCACCGCATGTTCACTCTACAGCGAACGAAGTTTATAACGCCAGCGTTGAACGAATACGATTAAAGTTAGAGTCTACTTGATTAGTTTTAATAAAAAGGTAATTAAGGGATAGCATTTCTACTTTTTTACATCTTTTTAGTCAATTCAACAGTTGGAGCATTGATCTTGTAAATTATTTAATACTCTCTGTTCATTTTTATATTTAGTGGTCAATATATATCCAAGTTTTATCATTTCTTTTAGAAAAAATAAGAGCAAGTAATTAAAAGTTTTATGCATGCCATTATTGCTTAAATCTAAATAAGAAAAAAGGCAATAATAGGTTTATTAACACCTCTTATTGCCTCTTTCCATCATCTAATTATAGATTGACGCTAACCTATTGCTCTTGAAACTTTATTTTAGCAACACGTTTTTTTTCTGAAGCTAAGTAATCAGATAACTCTGCTTTACTATTAAATACTTCAGCAATCACGCGTCTATTTTGCTGTGCACCAACTTCAGTATTGTTGTCGTATAATGGTGAACTTTCACCAAAACCTAATGCGCCAACTTGTGATGATTTAACGCCTAGCTTGATAAGTTCAGATCTCACTTTAGCGGCTCTTTTTGAAGATAAATCGTAGTTATAAGGTGCCGTTGCAAATTTACTGGTATGCCCTTCTACAATTGCATAAAGATCATACTTTTTAAGAAAATCTGCAAACTCCGCAATTTCTTTTCTTTCGCCACCATTCATATAGACAGTTGAATCATTTTTAAACTCAACATTTAAATCTGCAACCATAATACAGTCGTCAGCAGCATAAGCCGTACTCATTAAGCCTAAACCTAGCACTGAAGATACCATTAATGTTTTTAACTTTTCCATTGTTAACTCCTTCCTTTGTTTAAAAATTATTCTAACTATATCATAAAATTAGCAAGTAATTGAGATGCAAGCTATTCTTTTGTGGTAAAATATTGACAAACACAACGAAAAGGAAATCAAATGAATAAATTCTTCAAAATATCAGCCGCTGCAGCGGTAGTTATGTTAGGTGTTACAGGATGTACTACAACTGACAGTTCAGATGAAGCCTTGATGATGAAAAATCAAGAAATTCAATCGCTGACTGAGCAACTTCAGTCAAAAAATAATACTATTGCGAATTTAAACTCACAAGCAACGGTGTCACAAGCACAATTAAATGATAAAGATGCGGTGCAAAACTCTTTAGTTCCTCTGCATGCTAAAGCTGGTGAGTGTTATGCGAAGGTATTAGTACCTGCAAAATATGAAACAAGACCCATTGAACGTTTAATTAAAGAAGCGCAATCGCAAATTCAAATTACACCAGCTACTTATAAAGTTGTTGAGCAAAAAGTAACTATTCGTGAAGCAAGTTCAAGACTAATACCCGTTGAAGCGACTTACAAAACCTTTGCTGAGCAAGTAATGGTTCAGCCTGAAAAAACAGAATTAGTACCTGTTCCTGCTGTTTATAAAACAGTAACTGAGCGAGTGATGGTTGAACCAGAGAAAACCAGACTAGTGGCAGTACCTGCTGTTTATAAAATGGTTTCTGAAAGAATAATGGTTGCGCCTGAAAAAACAGCATTAGTGACAGCTCCTGCAACTTATAAAGTTACTTCTGAAACGATTATGGTTGAACCTGAAAAAACAGCATTAGTGACCATCCCTGCGACATATAAAACAGTGTCAACACAAGTGTTAGTTTCTCCTGCTTATACCGCATGGAAAAAAGGTCGTGGCGAGATAGAAAAAGTGGATCACTCAACGGGTGATATCATGTGTTTGATTGAGTTCCCAGCGGTATACAAAACGGTTACAACTAAAGTATTAGATAAAGACGCTTATACTAAACAAGTTGTTACTCCTGCTGTTTACAAAACAGTTAAAACACGTGCTTTAGATAATGCGCCAACGTCTAAAGAAGTTAAAACAGCAGCGACATACAAAACTGTATCTAGACAAGAACTAGTTACGCCTGCAACAACAAAAGAAGTTAAAACGCCGGCTGTTTATGAAACTATTACTAAGAAAGAGTTAGTCACACCAGCAACAACGAAAACGGTTACTACACCTGCTATCTATGGTTCTGTTACTAAAACCGCTTTAGCAACGGCAGCGACAACACGAGAAGTTGCTATTCCAGCATTATGTAAAATGGTTAAAACACGTGTTTTAGATACGCCAGCGACGGAGAAGAAAATTTCTATTCCAGCCGTTTATGATACTTATGACACAACCGTTAAAGTGGCTGAACCGTACTTAAGATGGCAAGAAATTTTGTGTGAAACAAATACAACGCCAGATGTAGTTACAAAATTACAACGTGCGCTACAAGGTGAGAAATATAAAATTTCAAACATTGATGGTGTTTACGGTCCAGAAACCAGTGCAGCAGTTAATGCTTATCAGAAAGATAAAAATCTTAACCAAGGTGCTTTAACCCTTAAAACTTTAGAATCTTTAGGATTATAATTTTTAAGTTGTACTTTTAGATAAGCACTTAAGCATGTTTTTAGGCTAGAGGTTTTTAAGTTAAAAGTTTGAATGTATTAAGGCTTTATTTCAGTTTCACTGGAGTAAGGCCTTTTTTATGTCTGTTGTACTAATGAGTTTGCTTGGGATGGGTGTGATTTTAGTTAGGTTTGAGTTATGTGAGTTATGTGAGTTAGGTTGAAGTTAGGTTTGAGTTATGTGAGTTAGGTTGAAGTTAGGTTGAGTTAGGTTGAGTTAGGTTGAGTTAGGTTCGCCTACGCTCATCTGGTCAGTGTGATTAATTGTATGCTTGGTATTTCGCCCTTACGGCGACCAGCGCTTGTTTTGGTGAGGTTGTTTGGTATTTAGCTCGTCTACGCTCGTCGAGGCAGTTTTATTATGATTTACAGTGGTTTCGCCCTGTCGGCGCCCCTACTTTCTTTTATCAGAAAAGAAAGTAGGCAAAGAAACTGACACCGATGTGTTTTCTGCTCCAAGTAATAAACTCCTTTTATAACGCACCAGTTCATACAGCACATCCTTGTGCTGAATGAACTTAAGCCAAACGTCCTGTTTCGCTTTGCTAAAAGGAGTTGATGACTTGGGAAAACTTTACGGTGGTGTTGTACGTCCACTATGAGTTGATGTCCTATTGTGGCTTAGCTATATATCTGCCAGTTTGCTTTGAGTTTCATCTCGTCTGCGCTCGTCGAGTCAGCTTGGATTATTATTCATAGTGATTGTTAGTGGTTTTAGCTCGTCTGTGCTTGTCGTAGCAGTTTGATTATTATTAACAGTTGTTTCGCCATGTCGGCAACTTTACTTTCCCTTTGTCAGAAGAGAAATTAGTACTCCAAAAAGTCAAAGAGACTGACACGGGAACGTTCTCTGTTCCAAATAATAAATCGCTTTTATAGCGCACCGCCTGTTACGGCACATCCATGTGCCAAACGAGCCTAATCCAAACATCCAGTTTGGTTTTGCTAAAAGCCATTGATAATTTGGGAAAACTCGACAGTGGCCATGCTGTAGGGACATTGAGTCACGTATTATTGTGGAAGTTTGGGCATTATTTTTTGTAGTATTTTTATTCTACGAGCTTAAATTCTGTAGTTTATTTCAGCTTGTGGGCTCTGCTATTGTGATTAAATGAAGAACATTATTAATGGGCATTTTATTTTTTCATTTCACTAATTAAATAGAAGCATCAAGCACTTCATTTTACTTGTTTTTTTTAAAAAAATTATTACTATAATGCTTGGTTGAATTATTTATAAAATAGTTTCAATCAATTCGACTTCAGGGCGGGGTGAAATTCCCCACCGGTGGTATTTTTACAAGCAATATATGTGAGTAAAAGAGCCCACGAGCGCCTAACTATTAAGTTAGGGTCAAGCAGATTTGGTGAGAAGCCAAAGCCGACGGTTATAGTCCGGATGGAAGAAGATCGATAACAAACAGATTAAAAGTCATAACAAATAATACTTTACGGTTCTTATAAGTCGTTGAAGCATTTTTTTGAATGACTTTTTTAAATTTTGTCAAACTAAGCGTAGTCTTGTGTAAACAGGAATAAGTTTTATAAGATTAATGGCTTTCTTAAAGTCATTTACCTTCGCCAAATTTTAATCTGTATGTTTTATTCAGTGATGCTTAGCTTTTGCTATTTTTAATAGCAATAGTAATAGTAATAGTAATAGAAAGTGTAGTGATTTTTACACTGTATATATGCCTTAGTTAAAGGTGTGGAGTGATGAGTTTGACGATTAACCACATTAGCTTTTTATAGTTGCTTCTTTTGCGGAGTATTTGATAAAGAAACCGGTAAGTGCGCTTAACAGTTGAATTCAAGCAGTAAAATAGATCACTCTAGTGTTACAGTTATTTATAATTGCTATATCAGCATCATTGAATTAGATTCGTTCCAAGCTCTGTCTTTCTATCCTTTTTATTTTTAGGAAATGTCATGACAGGTATTACTTTTATATTTTTTGCGTGCCTACTTTGGGCCGCTGATACTCTTATCCGCTATCCTTTACTGTTTGGTGGTTCAAGTGCACAACAGATTGTTTTATTTGAACATCTGATCCTTGTTACTGTGATTATCGCATTTTTTATTGTGCAACATCGCAAGTTCAACTTTCTTAGCCGCCAGACTATTGTCCCATTTATTGTTATAGGCGTATTTGGATCTGCACTGGGCACTTTAGCTTTCACCGAAGCCTTTTATCTGGCTAATCCAACTGTAGTTATCCTATTACAAAAGCTACAGCCTTTAGTGGCCGTCACTTTAGCTTGCGTATTATTAAAAGAACAAATTAACTCGCGATTTTTTATCTGGCTAGGTTTAGCACTATTAGGTAGTTTGTTGCTAATTTGGCCAGATCTGCAAGCTTTACTATCAAGTTTTAGAGAAGGAAATTTGGAGCATAATAATAAGGCGCTACTAGGTTATGGATTGGCTTTATTTGCAGTGATTAGTTGGGGAAGTGCAACGGTATTTGGTAAAAAGTTAAGTTCAAAAGGTTTAAATAGCATCGACTTGATGGCTGGACGTTTTAGTTTTGGACTTTTAGGGATGCTACCTTTTGCGTTTTTCACCCCAACTTTAGTCACGACTATTGAAATAAGTATTTTTCAAAAAATTGCGATTTTGGCGCTACTTTCCGGTGTTTTTGGTATGTATTTTTATTACCAAGGCTTAAAGCGGATCCCTGCTCATTGGGCGACACTTGCTGAAATGTTTTTTCCTGTAGCAGCTATCTTTATCAACTGGTTATTTTTAAGTGTCGCGATGACACAGGTGCAATTGATTGGTGCAGCGACGCTTATTGCAGCTAGTACCATGATTCAGAAGCAAACAGCACCAAAACAATCTATATAAATGTTAATGACCGGTAAGCGCTGACGGCTATAATTTTTATAAAATTTGGCGGATTCAACATTGATGAGCTTTCTTTCGGTTTTTGCTCGTCTGCGCTCGACGTGAATGTTTGATCATTATTAGCATTGATTTCATTTTATCGGCGACACACCTTTCTCTTACCAGAAAAGAAAGGTGTTAACAGAAGATCATTTTAGATCTAACCCAAACTGTTATTTAGCTTTAATTATAATAATGAGTTTTTCTTCATTAGTTCTTTATCAACGCCTTTTAATTTCATTTCATCCATGATGAAGTTAACTGTGTTTAATAGGCGTTGTTCTCCTACTGGCATGAGGTAACCAAACTGGCTTTTGGTAAATGGGTTTTCTTCTCTTACTGCTTGTAGGGTTTTATCCGTTGCTTGGTAAAATAAAGCTTCAGGAGTTTCAGTTACCATCACATCGACCGTACCGGCGGATACTGCTTTGGGTACATCAAGGTTATTTTCATATTTTACAATGGTGGCTTTAGTCAGAAATTGTTCTGCGAATTTTTCATTAGTTCCACCAATATTCACACCTACTTTAACACTCGGTACATTCACTTCTTTTAATGTGTCGTATTGGTCTTGCTTGCCATTGGCAACCAAAAACACTTTACCGAAGGTCATATAGCCCTGAGATTGTTCAGCTGCTAATTGACGTGACATTCGACGAGTGATCCCACCCATTGCGATATCATATTTTCCTTGTTTAAGATCTCCGACTAGATTTTTCCAAGTCGTTTGCACAAAACGTACTTCAACGCCTAACTGCTCTGCAAAATGTTTTGCAACATCAATATCGTAACCAGAATACTGTGTATCATCGTAATAACTAAAAGGTTTGTAGTCGCCCGTTGTACCAATAGTTAATACTCCTTTTTCTTGAATATCACCCAATAAGTCAGCTTGAGTATTAAAGCTAATAGCAGCGATTGAAAGTAAAGCAATAGAAGATAGTTTCATAAATTCCCTTAAATTTTGAGTGTTTTTTGAGGTTTCTGTTGTAGGTATTGATTCATAAGTAATAGTGTTAGTTTAATAAGCCATTATGTTGCGAAGGCGTCAAACCCTATAGCGAATTTATTCAACATAGGGTTCGACCACTTGTAACTTTATAAAGCTAAGCAATTGATTTTATTTACTAAAAATCAACAATTAACAATTAACAATTAACAATTAGCAATTAAAAGCGTTAGTTATTTTGCAGCCGCTTGCGTTAAGCCACTTAATACATTGGATACTTTCATTAATACTTTGTCACATCCTTTCAAATCATGGCGTTGCTTCATATACTCTGGGTCGTTGTAAGTAAGCCAAACTTTGTTATCCGCATCAGTCCAAATTAATACTTTTTGAGGAAGATCAATGGCCGCTAGTTGTGAACATTGCATAATTGGCGTACCGACCTTGGGATTACCAAAGATGATCACTTCCGTTGATCTTATTGTTAAATCAACGCCAGCAGCATTTTTTTGATGATCAATTCTAGCAAAAAGTGTTAAACCTTTTTTTTCTACGATTGATGCAAATTTATCTGCGGTCTCTTTTGCTGAATGAGCACTCTCAACTGAAATTAAACCTTCTGAAGCTTGCGCGTAGCCAGAAACAAAAAATGAGAACAATACAAATGTAATAAATTTTTTCATGGTAATTTCTCTTCATTTATAAGGGTTAGAGGTATAGGGTTAGAGGTTTCTCTCTGCATAAAATTTTTAGCAAACGATGGTTACCAAGAAATTAGCAAAGAGACTAAAGTATTAAAGATGACAGATGAACTTAGAGGTGTAAATGATTAACCTTATGATCATCAAGTAATGTTTCAAAATCGTTAATTCTGAGAGGTTTACTGTACAAAAAGCCTTGATGATTGAAACAACCTAATCGATTCAGACAATCCGCTTGTTGTTTGCTTTCAATACCTTCTGCGACCAATCCAAATTTGAAGGTTTTTGATAACAAGATCAATGCATTGATAATGGATAGGTCCTTTTCTGAATCAACAATGTTATCGATAAAACATTTATCTATTTTTACATTATCAACGGGTAACGTTTTCAAACGTTGCAGCGAAGAGTACCCGGTACCAAAGTCATCTATCGATAGTTTGATACCTAAAGCTCTTAATTTATGTAGTGTTGGGATCAAGTATTTATTATTTTCAGAGAACAAAGATTCCGTCACTTCAAGTTCTATTGAGCAACCTTCTATCTGATACTTATTAAGTATATTCTCGATGGTTGATACAAAACCTTCATTGTCTAATTGTCGTAGGGAAACATTGATCGCGACAATACCGTTAAACTTTTGTTTGTTTTGCCATTTTTTCACCTGCATGCAGGCCGTTTCAATGACAAAGTCACCGACCTCTTTCATCATGCCATTAGATTCAAGTATCGGAATGAAGATATTAGGTGAGATAATGCCATGATCATAATGTTTCCATCTTAGTAAACATTCGACACCATAAACCTGGTTGGTAATTGAATTAATTTGAGGCTGATACCAGACTTCAAACTCTTGCCTAGATAAAGCCACTTTTATATCTTGCTCTAACAAGTGTTGTTGTCGAACTAACTGCTTCTCTGATGAATCAAAAATCGCATATTGATTACCACCTAAGCGCTTCACTTTTTGCATCGCTACATCGGCAAAAGAGATAAGCTCACGTAAATCCGTTGAATTTACAGGGAATTGACTAATGCCGATACTGATCGACATTTTAAATTGTCCATACCCAGTAAGAAAAGGACGATCAAAGATAGTTAATAGTTTAGCTGTTATTTTATCTATATTTTTAAGTGATTCTTCACCTTCGATAACAACAACAAACTCATCATCGCCACTTCTTGCAAGTATGTCATTATCTCTTAATCGTCTTTCAAAGCGATTAGCAATACACTTTAAGAGCTCGTCACCCACATGATGACCATATGTGTCATTAATCATTTTAAAACGGTCTAAATCACAACACAAAACCGCAAAATAAGCAGGTTTAACTACATTAGATTTTTGTAATTCAGCTAGTTTTTCAAATAATAATCTACGATTAGGTAAACAAGTCAATGAGTCATAATAAGTATGAAACTTCTTTTCTTCTATTGATTTTTTTAATGTGGTGATATCGTTAAATTGACAAATATAATGCGTAATAATGTCATTGTCGTCTTTTAAACATGAGACATTTAACCACTCTGGGAATACCTCACCATTTTTACGTTTATTCCAAATCTCACCATGCCAACTACCGGTATTTACTAACTCTTGCCAAAATTTACGATAAAAATGCTTGTCTTGTTTACCTGACTTTAATATCGCGGGTGTTTTACCCAACACCTCTTGACTGGAGTATCCTGTAATTTCACTAAAACTATCGTTTGCACATAAAATATAACCCGATGCATCTGTAACCAATACTGCTTCTTTATATTCTCGATACATTTTCGATAAAAAAGATAACGCATGCTTTGCTTCATCTAAGTAAGATAAGTTTTTAATAAATAAAGTGATCACATTGGTTTGATCATGGCGGCGGAAAAATACGACTTCAACGGGAGTCGTATTAGCATTCATGGTAAGTAAACGAGAATGATAATGCCCATAGGTTGTATTGTGCAGTGTTGAAATACCCTGTTCAGCTAAATGCAGATCAAACTCTTTAATATTTTTACCAATGGTATTATCAGTGGTTGTATTGAGCATTTTTAAGTAGTACTGATTAACCTCGAGAATAGTCCCGTCTAATTGTAACGTTAAAATTGCGCCGTTTTTTTCGTATCTATCGAGTAAGTTTTCAAAAAACGCCACTTTCCACCTCCCTTAACGTTAAGACTGGATCTAAATTTACAGATATTAAAATAAGTAACTTATAACACTCATAGTCAAACAATGAACGTAAAGTTAGATTAATGACTAGTCACATTCATTAATGCCAACTTCAATTTTTTAAATTGGATTTCATTAGCAATCCCAAAACGTAATGAATCATTTTCATCGGTTAATCTGACATAAATACCTTGTTCACAAAGCTGATGATAAACATCTGAGGCTTGATTCAGAAAAACAGTAATAAACAATGCATTGGCTTCAATACGTGCACCTACAAAATGTGTTTTGAGTATAGTTCGCATTGCTTTGCTTTGTTGCTGTAATCGCATTTTTTGAGTGACTTGCCACGTTTTATCTTTCAAAGCCTGTTCGGTAATAAATAATGCCGGTCCATTGATTGACCAAGGTCCAATATTTTCTTGAATAGTTTCACACCACGCTTGGCTACTACAAACAAAACCAATGCGTAAACCAGCAAGCCCAAAAAATTTTCCAACGGAGCGTAATACAATCACATTTGCTCTAATTTGATCTAAGCGATGTTCTTGATAGGTTATATCATTTAAATCAGTAAGGTGAGAAATAAAACTAAATTCAGGCTCAAAAACATCTGCAAATGCTTCATCAATGATCAATAAAGCTTGTTGCTGGGTACATAGCTCCTGACATTTTTTTAATTGATCAATAGTAAAAGCATCGGTTAGAGGATTATTTGGGTTGATCACCACCACCACACTATTTTTTTGTATCTCACTGGGCAATGACTGTTGATAAAAATGCAATTGATAACCAGCTTTAAACCAAGCTTGTTGGTGTTCTTTATAACCCACTTTAGGTAAATAGGCATGCTTATCTTTGAGTGGAGTTTTATTGAGTTCAGCCACTTTACAATTCCACAGTTCAGGTAACTTTTCAATCAATTGCTGACTGCCAGCTAACGGCCAACAATACTGTGCTTGATAATAGGCTTTAGCTGCATTGACTAAACCTTGCGAAATAGTAGGAAGATCTTGCCATACATGAGCAGGAATATTGGGGATCGGGTAACTAAATGGTGCAATGCCCGTAGACAGATCTACCCACTCTTTCTCTGGGATTTGATACTGCTTTGCGACGCGACTAAGCTGTCCGCCATGTAATATTGCCATTATTCGATTGCACCTTGTTGGATTTCTATAATGCTATTTTTTAATACTATTTTCTAGGAACGCTATGCTTCAAAACTGTACTTTCACTAACGAGTATTTTTATTGATTGCACTTATGACTCTATCCTAAGATTGAATTTAGAGACAATATTCATAAATAAAAACAATAACTAACCAAGCCAAAACTGCCTGTTTGACCAGACTTAAGCTAGCTTTAATATGTTTACTATTAACAGTTTCACCTTGCCCTAACAGCGGAGAATCTACTACTTTTCCAAAATAAACCGCAGAACCGCCCAAACATACATTAAGTAGCGTTGCACCTGATGCCATTACCCAACCACCGTTATGGCTTTTGTAGGATAAACTTTGGCGATAAGCATTGACCATCACTTGCTTACTTAGACTAATGTTTTTAATGATATTGCTAGTTTTCATTAAAGCAATGACAGCAAATAATAACGTAGTTATTTTAGCGCTCACAAATCCTAAAATATCATCCATACGCGCACTGAACTTACCAAAGTAATTAAATTGCTGCGTACGATAACCCCACATTGCATCTAATGTGTTACTTAGGCGATGCACAATGACCAAAGGCGCTCCGCCCAACACAAAATAGATAAGCGTTGCAGTGACACCATCATGACCATTCTCTAACATTGATTCCGTGGTTGCGCGACTAATGGCTTGCTGATCTAACTGGCTGGTATCTCGGCTTACAATATAGGAGCAGAAGTGTTGTGCTGTGGTTAAGTCACCATTCATTAACGGTGTATAAATTTGCATACCGTGTACATTCAAACTATTTAATGCAACGGCCCAATACACAATATAAATGTTAATCAGCACCATCAGGTAAGTCGGCAAAAATAATATTAAAAGACAATATGTTAATGGCACCGGTAAAACCAGCACTAACCAAGCTAATATCCCTGACCAAAAGCGTTGCTTGTCACTGCCTTTATTTAATCTTTTTTCTAATTTTTGAGCTAAATTTCCGAATATAACCAGAGGATGAAAACGATTAGGCTCGCCAATATAATGATCAATGGTCAATGCCATGATCAAAGTAATAAATAACATCATAGCGCTGAGAAAGTACCCGTCTTAATATCGTAACTTAATGCGATTAACTGTGCATTCTGATAGTCATAACCTGTGCTTGTTGCCGGGATAACTGGTGATGCCGTTGTTGATGCCACATGAACTTGCGATTGCAGATCAGGAGCGAACCACTTTGCCATAAAGCAACGTAAGATATCACCATGGCTAATAATTAAATTTATCTCATCACTGGATGCTTCAAGCTGTTTAATTAATGTATTTTGAAAACGGGTTAATAACTGTTTTGCACTTTCACCCTGATTTGGTTGGCAATCGGTTATTTGTGAGGTTATTTCTACATAATTAGGATTACTTTTCATTTCACTAACTAACTTCCCCTGCCAATCACCAAAATGACGCTCTTCAAAGCCAACGACTTGTTTAACGGGCAACTGCAAATATTGAGCACAAATATTAGCGGTATCAACGGCACGTCCGAGTGGTGATGTTAGTATTTGCGTAATGTTCAAATCAGCACACTTAACTGCTAACAGTGAGGCTTGCTGTTGACCTGCTTGTGTTAACCCACTATCAAGTTGCCCTTGAATACGTCGCTGTAAATTCCACTCGGTTTGGCCATGACGAGCAAGATAAAAGTTAATTTTATTATTCAATATAAGCTCTTGTATTAGTTAATAAGTATAGCTTGAGGGCTAGCATATTTGGCATTGTAAACTTTAGTAATATCATTAGTTAGCTGAATGAATATCAATTAATTAAGGTAACTATTAATTAACGCGAATTAAGGCAACTATTAATCAATCATAACGCTTACATTTTTAAATTATTTTAGCTTTTAAAGCCTGATGATTTCTGACATAAAAGCTAACCTTTAGTTCACAGAAAGATTAAATCCTGCAAGCGCTAATGCTACTAACTTTCTCATCATTAGCGCCTACAAAATTTACAAATACTGCTTACAGTTACTATTTTCTATGTGCTAGTGCCTCACCTTGTACGCCATTATTAATACGCTCCATCTCTTCGTCCAATAACTCTTGAGGGAATTGGCTCATGAAACAACAACAGATGCCTTCACCAATCATTGTTCTTGGCCCTAACGGGTGAGCGATATGTTTGTAAACACCATGACTATGAGGCTCAGGCTCGCTATGGCTGTGCGAATGTTGGTGTGAGTGGTTATGCGAATGATCGTGTGAATGACTATGACCATCATGTTTATGAGAGTCGCCATGTGAATGGCTATGGTCGTGAGCATGATCGTGGCTGTGTTCTTTACTGTCACTATGATCGTGACTATGCGCCTCAGGATCTTGATATTCAGCATGGTGATGATGAACATCAATTTCACCCGCGGCTAAACGACGTTTAAATATAGCCATTAAATCTTCTTCATTCGATTGTGTATTATCCATGATGTCACGAACACGCACCTCAAAAGCATCGATCACTTTTTCGTGGTCACGTAAGTAAGGTGTATTGATGAATTCAACCCCTGGATTTTCTTTTGCAACTTTATCAACATAACCAGAAATACGTTTGATTAATCGGCCCGTAAATAAGAAATAAGGCGCAACGACAATACGCTTATAATCAAGTTTAACAAGCTTTTCAAGACCGACACCAACCGATGGATAAGTCACGCCAGAATAAACAGTATCTGCCCAACCAAAGCCCATATTCTCACTAACAATACGTGTCAATTTAGCAGCTTCAGCATTCGCTTGTGTGTCCGATGTACCACGCCCAACCACAACTAACATAGTATCGTATAATTCAGCAGGTGGATTATTCGCATCTAACCCTAATGATTCATAAATACGTGCTTGAAATGCATTAATCATAGGCTCTTGTAAACCTAATTCTTTACCGTAGCTAACTTGCAAGCCTTCATTTTTGTCTTCAAAGGTTGTTAATACTGAAGGAATATCATTTTTTGCATGAGTAGCCGCAAATAACATACCTGGTACGGCATAAATATGTTCAACACCTTGGTCGATCAGGTTATTTAGTCCCATATGAATATTAGGTGCTGAATATTCTAAAAAGCCGTATTCAACCGGTAGGTCTGGAAAACGTTTTTTTAGTCCCTCAGCAACCAATGAGAATTCCATTTCGGCGTCTTTATCACGGCTACCGTGACCACATACCATGATGCCTTTTTTTACTGCTTTATTAGTCATTTTAAATCTCTTTCTTATTTTGATTTGAGTATTTTCACGCTATTTTCGATATTCTAATTAACTGCTCTTTATTTTTTATTTAAGCTTAACAATATTAAGTCTTAATGCTTTTTCATTCGCTCGCGGAGCATGACACGAGTGTAAATATTCCATTTAAACGTCTATCTTTTAAATTTTGAAAACGTTTAAGGCTTTTCAGGCCACGTATTCTCAAACAAAAAAGTTTCAATTTCAGCGGCCTGAGCCCAATTTTTTTCAATCAACATAGGTTTTTCATAAAATTTTTCAACATGACCGATACACAAGATTGCGATCGGTCGACTATCTGTCGGCATATTAAGCAAAGCAGCTAATTGAATTGGGTCAAATAATGAGACCCAACCAAGGCCAATGCCTTCAGCACGAGCCGCTAACCACATATTTTGAATAGCGCAAGAGACTGAAGCCAAGTCCATATCTGGCATGGTACGACGACCAAACACATGCTTTTCTCGACCTTCGGGTAGGGCCACAATGATCAATTCGGCACATTCTGAAATGCCTTCCACTTTAAGCTTTAAAAAATCACTTTTACGTTGATTTAATAGGTCCGCGGTTATATTACGCTCTGTTTCTACCAGCGTTTTTATCGATGATTTTAGTTTATTATCCGTAATACGAATAAACCGCCAAGGTTGCATTAAACCAACGCTCGGTGCTTGGTTGGCGACGGTTAACAAGCGTGTTAATAAACCTTGTTCAAGTGGTTGATTATTAAAGTGACGCATATCGCGACGCTCTTTAATTACTTTATAAATAGCCTGCTTTTCACTGTCTTTATAACTATGCAGACTCTTCATGATTTACTCTCTTGCATTTCATCACACTGTAATAACAGATCTTGTAGTTTTTCTCGGTAGGCATCGGGTGCTTGCCACAAACCACGTTGCGCCGCTTCCATTAAACGTTCAGCCATTTCTTCCAAAATTTGCGGATTATTATCTTTCAAAAACTGCTGATTAACGTCATCAAAGAGTAAGGTATCCGTGACTTGCTGATATTGATAATCCGCTATCAAGTCAGTCGTTGCATCATAGGCAAAAAGATAATCCACAGTCGCTCCCATTTCAAAAGCACCTTTATAACCATGTTCACGCATACCTTCAATCCATTTAGGATTTAAAACACGTGAGCGTATAACTCGATTCAATTCTTCCTTCAAAGTACGAATAACCGGCTTACTTGGATTACTATGGTCACTGTGATAAATAGTCGGCGCTTTACCAGAGTACACCTGTGCGGCGTTACTCATGCCGCCTTGAAACTGATAATAATCATCGGAATCTAATAAATCATGTTCACGGTTATCTTGATTTTGCACCACAACTTCAATATTGCTAAGTTGATGTAAAAAAGCGTCTTTAGCTTGTACGCCATCTTTTTCACTATTGCCGTAGGCGTAACCACCCCAGTTTAAATAGGCTTCTGCTAAGTCGCTTTTTTGTTCCCAGCAACGCTCATCAATTAACCCTTGTAACCCTGCGCCATAGGCGCCAGGTTTAGATCCAAACACACGATAACTGGCTTCACGTTTAGCTTCGCTAATTGCCATACCATCAGCGATTAGCTGCGCTTCACGCTGTTTAATATTTTGTTTAATGAGATTACTATTGCCCGGCTCTTCAAGTTCGCTTATTGCCACCACCGCGGCATCAAATAACGCCATAACATTAGCAAAAGCATCTCGGAAAAAGCCAGATACACGCAACGTCACATCGACTCTTGGGCGATTCAATAATTGAAATGGGATAATTTCAAAATCAACCACTCGGTTACTAGCTTGAGCCCAGATAGGTTTTACGCCCATCAGCGCAAAGGCTTGAGCAATATCATCACCGCCAGTACGCATGGTTGCCGTTCCCCATACCGATAAACCAAGTTGTTTAGGGTAATCACCCTGTTCTTGTAAATGTCGATGAATTAACGCTTGCGCCGATTCTTGCCCCAATACCCAAGCCGCCTTAGAAGGGATTGCACGGTTATCTACTGAGTAAAAGTTACGCCCTGTTGGTAAAGTATCCAAACGGCCACGGGTTGGTGCGCCACTTGGCCCTGCTTCAATAAATTTCCCATCTAACCCGTCAATAATTGCACTTAATTCATTTTCAACACTTTGATTTAGTGCCGTTTGAATTGTTGATTGTGCATATACCAATAATGCTTGTGTTGCGGGGTAATGATTAAGCTCAATAAGATCGTTATCGTTAAGTAAAAAGTGCTCAACCCATTGCAAAGCCAACAACTCTAAACGTTCACGTGTATCTGCATGTGTTCGCCATGTAGCATCAGTGATTTTTTCTAATAATGTGGGTTTATCACTTAACCAGGCATCACGCCCAGCGGCTAAAGGATCAAAAGGTTGATCGTTCACCGTTAATGAAAAATCGCTCACCAAGCAATGTAAAATACCTTGATTAATCGCACCTTCACCACGCGGTAAACGTAATAAAGCGATTAAGGTATTAGCGACTTTATGCGGCTCAGGCAGTTGCCCGAGAATATGCAAACCATGGCGGATCTGCGCTTCTTTGATATCACAGAGATAAGTATCTAACTCTTCTAATACTTGGTTATCATCTTCTCGAGCAGCGGCATTTAATTCATCTAAAATATTGGTTTCTTGTACTTTTGCTAAAATTTGCTCGCGTAACCAGACTTCGCGCCGCAGATCTAAACCTTGGGCTTGGTAATACTCATCCACCAGCCCTTCTAATTCAGCCAGTTCACCATAGGTTTCTGCACGTGTCATCGGTGGCATTAAGTGGTCAATAATAACCGCTTGGGTACGTCGTTTCGCCTGTGCTCCTTCACCGGGGTCGTTAACAATAAAAGGATAAAAGTGCGGCATAGGACCTAATACTGCATCTGGCCAACATTCGTTAGACAGCGCTAGCCCCTTGCCCGGCAACCATTCTAAATTGCCGTGCTTACCGACGTGAATAATCGCATTGACTTGGTAAGTTAAACGTAGCCAAAAATAGAACGCTAAATAGTTGTGCGGCGGCACTAAATCAGGATCATGATAATTTGCTAATAAATCGATATTAAAACCACGGGCGGGCTGAATACCGACGAAGGTTTCACCTAAGCGGATCCCTGAAATCATTAAACGTCCATCACGACATTTAATATCTTCTTCGGGTTTACCCCAACGTTCTGTAATAGCTTGCTGGCTAACTAGCGGTAACGAAGCAAAGGCTTTTTTATAATCAACTAATGACAAACTTTGCCAACAGGCTAAATGATGTAAGGTATTTGGATTGTTGGTAACCGACTCTAATAGTGTTTCAATTAACTGATTGCCGTTTTCAGGTATTGACTCAATGGGATAACCCGCGTCTTTTAATGCAGTTAATATATTCACCGTAGAATTTGGCGTATCCAACCCTACACCATTGCCAATACGGCCATCTTTGGTCGGATAGTTAGCTAAAATCAGCGCAATGCGTTTATCTTTATTATCGGTTTGAGAAAGCTGAATATATTTTTTAGCCAACTCAATGACAAACTGAGCACGCTCTGAATGTAATTGATATTGGACTAATGATATTTGAGTTGTCTGATCAAAAAAGGCTTCGGTTTTAAAGCTGATAGCACGGGTTAATACTTTGCCATCCATTTCAGGTAATACCACTTGCATGGCGATATCACGGCTGCGTAAACCTTGTTTATAATCAGTCCAATCTTGTAGAGTACTGCTTGAAAGCACTAGTTGTAGAATGGGGATATCAGCAGCAAATAAACGCTTAAAGCTATTCGGCTGTGAGCTTAAACCCGGGCTACTAACCGTATTTGCGGCAAAACCAGTACTGTTGAGTATTAAACGACAATCGTGTTCCACTAATAATTGATTAACGACACGCATGGCTTGTTCATCTTTTAACGAACTAATCACTATTGGTAACGGGTTTAAACCACTTGACACCATCAGATCAATAAATTGGTCAAACATCTCGCAGTTAGCAGATTGTAAGTGGCTACGATAAAAAATTAACGCCACAACTTTTTGTTCAGCTTGCCAGTTAGCTTGAATTTGTTGTTGATTATAGAACTGCGCCACGGGTAAAAATACCGCCTCATTGCATTCAACATTTAACTCAAAATATAACTGATTTAAATAAGCAAAAAGTTGGGCACTGTTATCAAGCCCACCACTACGTAAATAACGCCACACTTGATATTGCGTCTTCTCAGGCACGGTTGATAATTCAATTAACTCAGGGTCAACGTTATCATCACCGGGCACTAAAATAAGGGTTCGGTTGGGTTTTGCTTTGGACCAACGAAGTAACCCTTCCACGCCATACTGCCAATAGGCTTTTCCACCTAATAGCGACACCACCACGACCTCTGCTTGCTCTAAAACTTTATCTTCATAGAGATCAAAAGCAGCAGGTTTTAATAAGTTAGTCCAATTAACCAAACGCGTTTCAACAAGCCTATACATATCATGGGCTTGTTTAAAACCCGCTGACAGTGCAGTTAATTGGCTATCGGCGGCACTAAATACAACCAAAGGCGCAGGCGATTGCGCTAAATCGACAATGCCTTCTTGTTCAACAAACCCACCCGGTTGTGCCGCTAATAGATGCATTGCGTATTAAACCTCAGCGCTTTTTAAAATAGCGATAACCGCAGCTTCATCTAAGCCTTTACCGATTAATACTAATTCGGTTTTTTGGCTTTCATCGGCTTCCCATAAACGATCAAAATGAACTTCTAAACGTTTACCAACAGCCTGTAATACTTGACGCATTGGTTTGTTTTCAACTGCCGCAAACCCTTTAATACGGAATAAGTTAAATTCGTTTAATAGCTTTTCAACACTTAGTTTAAGTTTATCGGCATCAACCGTTCCCAAGCTGATCACCATTGAATCAAAATGGTCATGTGCGTGATCATGATGCGCACCATGAGCATGATGATGGTCGTGATGGTTATGTACTTTATCAATGGTTTTTTCAGTGCCAGCATTAATACCAATTAATACTTCAAGTGGTACATCACCATTGTTGATATAAGCTGTTTTAACTGAACTTGGTACGCGTTTTTCTATTACAGCTTTAACGCGCGCTTGCTCTTCTTCGTTTAATAAATCACTTTTACTCACTACCACTAAATCAGCAGAGTTAAGTTGATCATCTAATAACTCTTGTAAGCTTGGGTCGTGATCTAAACTTTCATCTAGTGCTCGTTGCTCTTTTACTTTATCTTCATCATTGGCAAAACGGCCAGCGGCAATCGCAGGGCCATCAACTAATGTAATAACTGCATCTACGGTGCAATATTCTTTGATACCCGGCCAGTTGAATGCTTGTACTAAGGGCTTAGGTAACGCAAGACCTGATGTTTCAATTAGAATATGGTCAATTTGATCACGACGAGCCACTAGTTTTTCCATCACAGGTAAGAACTCTTCTTCTACCGTACAACAGATACAACCATTAGCGAGTTCGTAAATACCGTCATCTCCACCGACTAATACCGCAGCTTCATCTTCATCGTCACACTCTAGCGGACAGGTACGTAACAGTTCTGAATCGATATCTAACTCACCAAACTCATTCATGATCACGGCAATACGTTTGCCTTTGGCTTTTTTAAGCAAGTTAGCTAATAAAGTAGTTTTACCGCTTCCAAGAAACCCCGTTACAACGGTAGTTGGGATTTTGTTTAACGACATGTTATTTATTGTTGACATCTTTAGCCTCTAATTCTTCAATAGAAAGTGTATTTTTACGACGACGGAAAATATTCGGTTTATCTTTTTTATACAAGTATGAATCTTCAAAATTGGTGGACTCTAATACATGGCCAACCAGAATCAATGCCGTTAACTTGAAGCCTTTCGCTTCTACTTTTTCCGCAATATCCGCCAATGTGCCCGTGACTTTATCTTGATCAGGCCATGAGCTACGGTAACAAACTGCCACAGGGCAATCTTCACCGTAATGTGGAATTAACTCAGCCACGATTTTACGGATTTTAGTAATACCTAAATGAATCGCTAAAGTTGCACCACTTTGTGCTAATTGCGGTAAACGCTCACGTTCTGGGAAAGGTGTTTTACCTTCATAACGAGTCATGATAACTGTTTGTGATACACCCGATAATGTTAACTCTTTACCTAAATAAGCAGCAGATGCAGCCGTCGCACTCACTCCCGGAATAACTTCATAGTCAATACCATGTTTTTCTAAACGACGGATCTGTTCAGCAATCGCGCCATATAAAGCAGGATCACCACATTGTAAACGTGCTACATCTTTACCTGCTTTTGAAGCTTCAACAAAATACGCTTCCATCTCATCAAGGTTGATCTTCGCAGTATCAACAATCAGCTCAGCTGAGTCTTCAACATCTTGTAATGTTTGACGGGGAATTAACGATCCTGCATACAAAACGACTGGGCACTGTTTTAACAAACGCGCCCCTTTAATCGTCATTAATTCAGGATCACCCGGCCCTGCGCCAATAAAATAAACTTTCATGTAGAATCCTTCTTAATTAATACTTTAAGCTTTTAATTGCTACTTTTAACTCACTATCACAAAATAAATTATGGCTAAGCAATTCACGCTAGTTCAAGGCGAAAGCACGGAGCTTGGTTTACCAAGTGAGTACTTTCAACGCAGAAATAGCTTGAAGTGCGACGCTATAATTCATTTTGCAAGCGCTGAGCGCAGGTTCCAAGTGAGCACTTTTAACGCAGAAATTGTTCGTAGTGCAACGCTATTAGCTATAATTTTTTCTTGTAGCCGCGAGGTGTATATACCCAATGTTTATCACCGTTGATGATATGGCGAGACTCACTATTACCCACACTTACCAAAGTGAACATATCAACGTCTTTAGCATCGAGTTCATCTAAACGAATAATACGAATAGTTTCATCTTCACGGGTCAACTGACGACCTAGTAAAACTGGGGTTGATGCGGGACGGTATTTCAATAATACGTCGCGGGCATGGTTAAGCTGCCAATCACGCTTTTTCGACACAGGGTTATAGAATGAAATAACAAAATCCCCTTCACCTGCGCTATGAATTCGTTTATTAATGGTTTCCCACGGAGTCAATAAGTCCGATAAGCTGACAGTACAAAAGTCATGCCCTAACATCGCACCTATACGGCTTGCACCAGCTTGCATTGCCGAAATCCCTGGTACTACATCAATTTCAACGTCTAACCACTCAGGGTGCTCTTCTAATCCTTGAAGTTGTCTATCTAACAATTCGAATACTAAGGTCGCCATAGCATAGATACCAATATCACCACTTGAAATAAGTGATGTGGTTTTACCGCTTGCCGCTAGATCTAATGCTAAACGAGCACGCCCAATCTCTTCCCCTAAAGGTAAATCATGGTGTACTTTGTTATTACAAGGTGCCCCTAACAAGTCTAAATAAAGTCCATAAGCGACTAAATCAGTACTTTGCTGAACCGCTTTTAATGCTTTTGGCGCCACTAAATCAGCATTTCCCGGTCCCATACCGACAACAAAAAGTTGTTTTTTAAAACTCATTTTATTTCCTAATTTTTAATTATCTACAGGCTATAACTTCTGGCAATGGCGCAGGTAGCTTGTTTGTTTTTATGTTTGTTAAGTAGTAATTCACTACCATTATTGGTTAACTGTTGGGCCTGATATAAAGCAGCAGACTCTGCCACGCCATATACGCCAACGGTTTTTAAAATATAATCGGACTTAGTGGAAAGACGATCTTCCATCAAGCTTAAGGTCTTAGCATCAAAGGTTAAATATGGTTTTTGTAAGGTCTTCGCTAACGCAATTAAACCAACTTCATCACTTTTAATATCAATGCTTGTAATAGCACTAATATCATCAATAGTAAGCCCAGCTATACCTAGACATTCCTCTAATAAACCCAGTAAAACCTGCTCTGTACAATGGCGTTCACACCCCATACCAACGACATATTTAGGTTTTAAGTAGCTATTAGCGGTGGTTAATACTAATTGGTTTTGCAGCAACTCAGTGACTTGTCTTGCTAACTCATTAGCACCACCTTCGTGTCCTGATAAAAACGGGATCACAAACTGCCCTTGTTCATCCAAGACCAACACCGCTGGATCGCTATATTTATCATTTATTACCGGTGCTAGGGTTCGCATCACAATGCCAGTGGCACAAATAAAGATAAGTGTTTCACCCTGTGTAAAGTAGCCTTGTACAACATCCTTAAAAGGCATGGGTTTAAAGCTAACTTCACAGTTTATTGGTGTCGAAACGCTATTTAAAAGATACTGTAAACGCCTTGCTAACTGCTGCCCGACTTCTGTTAAACAGATAATTCGAATCACGCGGTGAGTTCCTCTCTGGTGATCACAAATAAAGAGAAGTAAGGCCCTGCGACATTGTCTAGCTGATTTAAATCTCGAATTATTCTCTGTTGGTCACGACTGATATATTCCAAATAGTTAGCATCATCAAATCGCTGAGTCTCTTTCAACAAAGCAATTAAACGTGGACGCTCAATCCCCGCTTTCATGATAACGACGGCATCATGATCTAATAATGCAGCTTTAATTTTTGCATCACTATGGCGCCCAGTGATCACCGCAAAAGATTGTTTTAATACAGTTAACGGAATTTGTAATTCAGCCGTCGCAGCAACAAAGGCAGGTACCCCAGGAATGACTTGTGACGGGTACTGACTTTCCAAGCGTTCTAATAGATAAGTGAAAGATCCAAAGAACAAAGGATCACCTTCACATAAAAACACCACGGTTTTACCTTGTTTCAGATGTACTTGTATCTGTGTGATGGCTTTATCATAGGCTAAATTTGCCGCCACTCGCTGACGAGACATTGCAAAACGAATACCTAAATGTAGCTGTTGTTTAATTGGTTTTTTGAGAGCTTCAACTGCGATATCAAGTGATTGCGACTGCCCAGCCTCATTTTCTAAATAACACACAACATCGGCAGCTTGAATGGCTCGATACGCTTTTAATGTTAATAACTCAGGGTCCCCAGGGCCTACACCAACGCCAATAAAAGTGCCACTTTGTAACGCTAATACCACTTTATTGTTCCTTTTCTTGGTTTTGCTGAGTATTTTTAGTGAAACTAAATAAACTAACACTTAAAGCAGGTTTATAAGCGAGTTGACCGCCTAAGGTTCTACTTTTATTTACGGCCACTTGTAGTGTCTCAAGTTCACTATCGGCAACTTTGTCGCGAATGCTATAAAAATCGAATAACTGCGATTTAGTTCTTTCCATCACTGCCGAAACAACTATTTGACCACCCTCAGGTAATTTCTCCCAAAGCGTTTCAAGTAGCATTGGTAATGCACCATCACTGCCACCAATAAATATTTTGTTTGCTGCAGGCTGTTCAGAAAAAGGAGGTTCTGAAAGGACTTCAGGTGCACGCCCGAACTGTGTTATTAAGTTATTAACGACACCAAATTTTTGTTGGTTTTGTAATAAACAATCAAAGCGAGCTTGATTATGTTCGATGGCATATATTTTCGCCTGTGGTTGCCAATAGGCTAGTTCAACGGCAACGCCACCACATCCTGCACCGATATCCCAAATTATGTCATTTTTACTTGGTTGTAATAATGACAATATAGCTAAACGTACTTCACGCTTACTGATCATGCCTTTACTACCTAATTCACCGGTTTCAAAATCAGTATCTTTAATGCCCGGAAATTCCGGTAAATAACCTTTATTTGCACCACAAATAACAAAGGAAACATGTAAAGCATCGAAGTTTTGTAGATTCCCCTCAGATTCAGCGGTTAATAATTCAGAAACGCTAAAACGTGATATTTTTTGTTGGCTATATCCTAAACGTTCACACACTATGATCTCTGCTTGCGTAAACCTTGTTTGTTCACAAATGGCTGCGATGTGCTGTGGCATACTGTCTTTATCAGTCAATAGTAATAATGTTTGCTGAGCCTTTAATTCTACTTTCAGTTTTGCTAAAGGACGACCATGTAAACTCACTACATTAACATCTTGCTGTGCTATCGACAGGCTATGACAAGCTTGGGTAATACTAGAAACTGCAGGGAAAAAACGCACTGCGGCATCGTGAAAGTTCTTGCTGATCCAAGTGCCAATACCGTAATAAAGTGGATCGCCCGAGCCTAACACTACGACTTTTTGTTCTGTTTCTATTAATGCTTTTAGCTGTTTTAATTTTGGAATAATTTCAGTGCGTGGCGGTAACACCTCGGCTTTTGGTTCAACCTGTTGTTGCTCACCCTCAGTCAGAGCCTCGACCTTAGGCTGAAAGGCTAATTGTTTTTCTAAAGTCAATAATTGACGCTCAGATCCAATCACCAAATCGGCTGACTGTAACGCTAATAAAGCTTGTTCACTGAGCATTGCATTTTCAGTGACACCGAGTCCAATTACAGCTATTTCGCGCATTGGCTTGTTAGATTTTTTCCCACTGTCTGCAAGCTTAACTGAAAACACATTCATTAATTTTTTAAAGAACTTCATTAATACAACTCTCCTTTGATACAACGTAATAAGGCATTGCAACTTGCACTGGACACCGCACTACCACCTTCGCGTCCTAATAAAGTAATACATTCTATGCCTAACTCTTGGTGAACATCCCATAATGCTTGTTTTGACTCAGCGGCACCAACAAATCCAACCGGCATGCCAATAATTAAGGCGGGTTTTGGTGCGCCTTGGTCAATCATTTCTAATAAACGAAACAATGCTGTCGGTGCATTACCAATCACCACAACACTGCCTTCTAAATAGGGTAACCATGCAGTCAATGCTGCCATGGTTCTGGTTTCGCCAGTTTCTTTTGCCCGCTGTGGCACGCCATCTGCGTTTAAAAAGCACAATGGGTCGGTTTTAATCATGCGTTTTGTAATGCCCTGCTTTACCATTTCGACATCACATAGGATTGCAGCGCCTTTTTGTAATGCCTGCATGCCAGACTCACAGGCATGTTCACTTAATCTAACCTGTGCAGCTACGGCGGGGATCCCGACACTGTGCACCACTCGCATCACGACTTGTTGTGCCTGCATTGATAAGTGTTCCAGATCCGTTAATGCTCTTATTTGGCGAAAACTCTCTTGTTCAATTAATGTTGGATCGTGAATATAGTCAAATTTCATCTTTAGGCTCAATTGCTATGTTATTGAATGTTTTATTTAATTTTTTATTTAATGTGTCGCGGTGTGTATTGTCAGCTCCAGATGAGAGCAATGACTCTTTTAATAACGCGATACAATTAGCTGCATTATCAAATTGGTATTGTAAGGGTTGAAGATCTGGACGCTTAAATTGATACACCGGAATACTTGCTGCTCTAGCAGCTATAATTTTCGCATAAGTGGCATCTCCACCACTGTTTTTACTGATCACGGCATCAATGTTATAGGTTTGTAGTAACTGCATTTCGTCTTCGAGATGAAACGGACCAATTGCTTTTAACCAAGTCACATTAGCAGGCAATATAATTTTAGCGGGCATTGCAGTACGTAATAAAACTTGTTCAGCTTGAGCAGATAAAGCATCAATCACGGCTTGTGAAACTTGACCTGCGGTAACAAATAAACAACGATGTTGCGCTACTTTCTCAATCAATGTTGGCCAATCAGAGACTACAACCCAATTGTCTTGGTCAGTTTTCTGCCATTGCTGACGATGGAAACGAATCGAGATAATAGACAGTTCAATGCTGACTTGAGCAATCGTATTACTCATGGTTTGTGCAAAGGGGTGAGTCGCATCGATAACATGTGTAATTACATGCTCAGTTACATATTTAGCTAGGCCGCCAAACTGACTGAATCCACCACTAATAGACTCACAAGGCACAGTCGCCTTGCGCACAATGCCTGCAATACTATAAATAACATCAAACCCTAATCGATGTAATTCAGTGGCTAACTTACGCCCATCAGCAGTACCACCAACGACTAATATTCTCACAAATCAACCTTACTTTGAGCGATTATTTGACCTTGAGAATCAAATTTATCTTGATGGCTATTAGCAACAAACAAACCTTTTCTATTAACTGCCCACACTTCCACCTCAATAGATGCGTGAACAATGCTTTTAGCAAACTTTAAAGCGTCAATACACACTACTGTGGCAATATCTAATCCAGCTTCTTTAGTCATATTAAGGACTTGAATAGTCGTATTAGCCGTTAATATTTGTTGTTGTAATTCAGTACTAGCGCCTAGATTTTTTGCGATATTCGCTAACTGTTCAAAATCGATACTCGATTGGCGGCTATTAAGATCTAAATGTCCATTCGCCAGCTTAGTTAACTTACCAAAACCGGCACTAATACTGAGTTTTTGAATGCGATTTCCTGATTTAGGATCGATTTTTTCACGACGCAGATATTTCAACATAGCACCCACAAAATCGCCCATCTCAATCAAGCTCACTTCGTCCATTTGATAGTATTCTTTAATGGCATGTTCGCTGGCAATGCCTGTTGAAGCGGCAAGGTGCGTGAAGTGATTAGCGCGAGCAACATCAATGCCTTGATGAATAGAGGCAATATAAGCGGCACAAGAATAGGGACGCACAATGCCCGTTGTACCTAAAATGGATAAACCACCAATAATACCTAAGCGGCTATTCATGGTATTGGTTGCGATCTGCTCTCCATTTTCAATACCCACTGAAACTTCAAAGCCTCCAGTATATTGATAAGCTTGCGCGTAATGTTCAAGATGGTTTGTCATCATTTTACGTGGCACTGGATTGATTGCAGGTTCACCAATTGCTAGCACTAATCCGTCACGAGTAACCGTACCGACCCCTTCAGCGGCTTTAAACTTAATACCTTGCTCAGGCACTAAACGTAATTCAACAAATAAAGTCGCACCGTGTGTCGCATCAGGGTCATCACCAGCATCTTTAATAGTACTGGTACGTATCCCTTGCTCAATAGATTGATAATTAATGATATCCAGATTAACCACTTCACCACGCGGTAACGTTATCTCAACGCTCGCTGGTTGCTTATTAGCTAATAACGCGCGCACAGCAGCCACACAGCAAGCTGTTGCACAACTTCCCGTGGTTAAACCATTACGTAATGGTTGCTCTGTTTCACTCGATTCCGGCCACATAATTCAGGTTACTCTATTGTTGTGCTTGCATTGCAGCTTGCTGCTGAGTCTCTTTGCTAACCGCACTCGTTACAGCTTGGGTATTGTAGTTTTCCCACGCCACTAACTTTCGTTGGTCAACCGCTTGTAATTTACCCATAAAAAGATCCGCAACTAGCGCAGGATTAGAGGGGAAAAATAGATGCAGATAACTTGCCGTTAAATTCTCGCTACGATAAATCGCTTCACCGGGCGCAGGATGACGTTGACGTTGCCCATAACCGATAGGTTGCATCTGCATAATCGCACGCGATCTATGGTGAGCGTGGCCATGGATTTCACCTTCAGGTAGAATCGCTTTTTGCATTCCCTGACAGCCTCGCTTTCCAGACATACTGCCGAAGCCATCTAATAAACCTAACATTTTATGATGTTTTTGATCCAAATCCACCAGCTCATTTAAGCAATATAAGAAACCACCACATTCCGCTAAGATAGGTTTCCCTGCTTGATTAAATTTAGAAATTTGAGTCTGTAATACGGTGTTTTCAGCTAACTGCGCGGCGTACAGTTCAGGATAACCACCAGGCAACCATAACGCATCCGCTTCAGGTAAATTATCCCCCTTTAACGGAGAGAAGTAATGTAATGTCGCGCCCATCTCTTGCAACAAACGCGTATTAGCTTGATAGATAAAACTGAATGCAAGATCCTGTGCAATAGCAATCCTTTTACCTGCTAATAATGGCTCAACTTTTGGTTGTGCAGCTGAATAAAAATCGACACTTTTTGGCAATGCTAATAATGGGCTATTGGCATCTGCACGTTTTACTCCGTCCACTAACCATTCGTATCCTAAGGTAAACTTAGTTTCTAACTCATCAAATACTTCGCTTGCTTGCACTAGACCTAAATGACGTTCAGGTAATGCCACTTCAGGATCTTTTTTAAGACAAGCTAACAGAGGTAATTGTTCTCCTAATGCGTCCCTTATTAATTGCGCATGGCGTTCACTGCTGCAGTTGTTTGCAATCAAACCATGGCAAGTATAATCATCGCGAAAGTTGGCTAAGCCGATTGCTACCGCTGCCGCCGTTTGTGCCATGCCTTTTACATCCATCACAATAGCGACCGGTATATTAAAACGCGCCGCTAAATCTGCGCTTGATGGTTCGCCGTCAAACAGGCCCATGGCACCTTCAACTAAAATAAGATCCGCTTCGGAGGCTGCTTCAAAGAGTTTTTGCTGACAATAGTTTTCACCTGCCATCCACATGTCTAACTGTTCAACATGTGCACGTGAAGCTTGCGCTAAAATTTGCGGGTCCAGGTAATCAGGTCCAGTTTTGAATACCCGCACCTTTTTGCCTTGCTCTGTAAAATAACGCGCCATCGCTGAAGTGATGGTAGTTTTGCCTTGGCCTGATGCTGGGGCGGCTAAAAATAGCGCCGGACAACTTGCTTTTTTTATCATCGACTTTATCTCTTCCTGTTTTAGGCTATCACTTTGTTTTAAGCTGTCACTGCAAAATATTGTGCATTAAGCTGCTGTGCTAATATTTTGCCACGGCCACGCTTGATCTGCGCTTTTTCAATATCAATTAATAAAGTGGGAACATTTAGTTTTAAATCATCGATATCCACACGACTTCGACCATCAGTGATCAAGTAACAAAAAAGCGATAATCCTGGATATTGTTGCGTCAGTTGTTTAATGCTGTGTGATGCTTTTTCTAGAATTAGTCGCAAGGGCGTCCCACCTAGTGCAGTGATATCGTCTAATAAGCGAGTGACCTGTTTAGGTGCTCGTCCTGCTTTAATGATCGTTTCAACTTGGTTATTACCAAATCCTAACAAGCTAATTTTATCACGCTGTAGATATGCATTATCAGTAATATTCATCACCACCGATTTCGCGATCGACGATAAGCTATCACTTAACGTTGATGCTGAAGTATCCAATAGAATCAAATGTAAGTTTTGTTCGCCAGTAGCTACTTTTTTAAAGGAAAATTGCGCTGGTGGCCATTGCCCTAAACTATTTGCTAAAGTTTTAAACCAATCGGGTTTATGGCTATTTATGGGAGATTTTTTCTCACCTTTTGTAGTATTTCCCTGCTTGTTTTTACTATATTGCTCAGTTAACAAACTGGGTTTAAACGGTGCTTGTAAGGCACTTTTTTCTAATTTTGGTAATGCGATATGAGCTATAGTATTCGTTTTTTGAGCTTCTCCCGATTGAGCGGGCATTGCCCCCCATTCTCCAGAATTACCTTGACTGCCACCCTCATTATTAGAACCATTAGCAGGGTCAGGATGATTGTTCGAATCAGAATTTAGTGCATCTTGCTCATTTTTTTGCTGTGGAGCTTGAGGGCGAGAAAAACCACCACTATTATCGCTCGCAGATGTTTTTTTATTATCCGATGTTGGTGGGTTCTCTGGCATTCCTGAAGGCGAAGGTGACGGCGGAGGTGAGCCACCATGTTGCATACGATGTGATAAAACAAGGGGCGCAACCTGTGCGATATCATCAAAACTAACCGCTTTTCGGCCACACCATGCAGCATGGGTTAAGCTCGCATGATGCATCATGATATCCGCACGTAAACCATCAACATTAGCCTGTTGACAACGCGTAGCTATCTCGATTAAACAATCATCGCTACATTGCACACTGGATAGTAACTTCTGTGCATCGCATATTTGTTGTTGTAAAAAAATCTGCTCAGTTTGGTAATCGTCACAAAAAGCAATTTTATCAAGCTCAAAGCGTTGTCGTGTTTTAACGATATTAACACGCTCATTAATACTATAGGCGTTATCTAATTCAACCATCAAACCAAAACGATCTTTTAATTGTGGGCGTAATTCACCCTCATCTGGGTTCATCGTGCCAATTAAAGTAAAACGCGCATCATGGCGGTGACTAATACCATCACGCTCGACAACATTAACGCCGCTACTAGCAACATCTAATAATTGATCTACTAAATGATCCGGCAATAAATTAACTTCATCCACATACAATATGCCGTTATGTGCTTTTTTTAATAACCCAGGTGAGAATTTAACTTGCTTGTCTTTTAGTACATGGTCCAAGTCCAATGTACCTATCAACATCTCTTCACTCGCCCCTAAGGGTAAGGTGACAAATTCAGGAGTCTGTCCATTTTTAACCGGCAATAGGTCTGACACAGCGCGAGCTAGCGTTGATTTTGCACAACCACGCGGGCCTGAAATTAACACACCACCAATCAATGGGTTAACCGTGGCTAATAATAACGCCAGTTTAAACAAGGGCTGCCCCTGCACCGCACTAAAAGGAAATATAGCTTGTTGTGATTGCTCAATATAATTATGTGTGTGGCTGTTCATTTTCTTCTATCTCCTATGCACTAAGCCACAGCGACCGTTGATTTTGATGGTTCGGTTAACAATCCATCTTGTAAATGTAATTGTCTGGTCGCTAATTGATCTGAAAAGGCTCTATCATGGGAAATAATAATCATCGCTTGTGGTAACCCTTGCAACACATTTAAAAGACGCATTTTTGCTTTTTCATCTAAAGCATTAGTTGGCTCATCTAAAATCAACACCTGCGGCTCCATCACCAATACACTGGCTAAAGTAATCATTCGCTTCTCGCCTCCAGAAAGTTGATGGGTAATACGAGATTCAAAACCTTGCATACCTAACTTTTTCAACGTCTGTAATGATTTATCGATCGCTTGTTGCTTAGTAAAACCTAAATTCAGAGGCCCAAACATGACATCTTCCAATACCGTTGGACAGAACAATTGATCATCGGGGTCTTGAAAGAGTAAGCCTGCTCTAGCGCGTAGTTGATTGAACTGCTTTTCTGTTTTACAAGGTTCACCAAAACCAATAATGTCACCTTGTTTGGCTTTTTTTAGACCGACGATTAAATGTAATAATGTGGTTTTCCCGGCGCCGTTATCACCATTGATAACAACACGTTCATTACTGTGTAAGGTAAAGTTAATACTTTTTAATACCGCCCCACGTCTTGGGTAAGCATAACTGAGATTTTCTATTTTAATCAGTGGATTATTTGAATAAGTCATCAATATTGAGCCCTATTAACAGTATTAAGAAACACATAACACACACGCCAAAAATAATATCGATACGGCCCATTTTCATATCATCGTTAAGGTAATAACGACCGCAAAATCCGCGGCACTTCATGGCATCAGATATACGTTCGGCTCGCTCCACAGAACGGATCAGTAACATGCCAAATAGATAACCAATGCTTTTCCAAGTATGTTGATTGGTACGTAATACAAAAGCACGTGCTTGCATTGCACGGCGCATTTTTTTGTATTCTTGGCTGATCACATCTAAATAACGCACCATAAATAACATGAGATGAACTAATTTATCAGGTACTTTCAAGTGGGCTAAGGCATGCCCTAATGTTGAAGCGCTCATGGTCGCGACTAACGAGAACAAAACCAATAACACCGCATTCGCTTTAATAGTGATTAATAACGCATGCGATAAACCTTGCCAACTAGCAGCTAAACCAAATACGCTAAACATCACATCACCAGGCGTGGTAAAAGGCAAAATACAGATCAGTGTAAGCATAAATAAATCCATCGCAATCACACGTCTTAATGTGCGCTTTATATTAAGTTTGCTTGATTTTACTAATACAAAAGCAGCGATTAACCCTAACAACGTAGGAGCAAATTGACTACTAAGCACCACAACTAGCGCAAATAACCCAGAGCAAACCACACGCACTCTAGCGTCAATAGCATCGATCCAGGATGCTTGATGTTTTAGTGCTTGTCCTGACCATGACGTCAAACTATGCTCTAGCCCCTGTGACATTATTTTTTAGCCTTTAATCTACGTTCACGTAAAAGAGCGACTACCCCGAGCAAACCAAAGATATAACCAATTCCACCAATAATATCGCGAATACCTGATTTTTCTTTTAAAGCTTGTATCTCTTTACGCAGCGGTTTTATCTGTTTGGCAATCGCTTTCTCTAACATCAATGCGGTTATTTGATTGTTAGTGACAATTTGCGGATCCACTTTTTTAGTTGTCTGATTCGCAGATGACACAGCATTAGCACTTAACGTGGTTGATGAATCTAAACTATCAGGTAACTCTTCTGCGGGTAATTGCATTTTCAAAGTATGCCCTGCGCCCATATTAATCTCAAAGACATGGGTAATACGTTTTTTAGCCGTAAATACAAAATAGCCTTGATCATCGGTGACTACTTCACCCAATGGTATACCGGAAACATCAGAGACTTTAACCACTGTGCCAGCATTTGCCATAGCACCATTTGAAAATCCAGCTTCACCTTCAATATCAAAGCCATTAACGTAAACTCCACCGACTACATTGTGCGCTAAAGCCGGGCTTGTAAAGGACAATAAAAAGCACACCAAAATAAATAATGAATAAAGGCCTTTCATTAACTTTTTTCCTTAGTAATAAACTCTGGTTTTACCGTGTGAATTAAATATACCGCGGCATAGGAAACAAATCCCTCCACTATCATAATAGGAATATGTGCGGGTAATACAGCTTTTGCCGCTAATACAAATGACTCACCAGATAATGCTAAGGAAAATGCCACCATCAATGAGGTAATAATAATTGCACCTGCACCACCAATTGCTCCCCAAATAGCAGCGACTTTAGCACTTTCATGGCGAATGCCTCTGTAACAAAGGTAATAAATAATTACCGCAGGTAAAGCAATATTGACGGTATTAACACCTAATACCAATAAACCACCAAATCCAAAGAAAATAACCTGTAATAACAAGGCTACCAATAATGCAGGGAAGGCAACCCAACCGAGAATAATACCCAACAAACCATTCATAATTAAATGCACACTAGAAAAGCCGAGGGGTAGGTGAATATAAGAAGCAATAAAAAATACAGAAGCCAATACACCTACCAATGGTAAATGGTCATAGTCCATTTTTTTAAGGCCAATAAAAACACCTACAACCGCTAACACTGCACCACTTACTAATACCGGCACTGAAAGAGCACCATCGACAATATGCATAATTTATCCGTTTTAAATAACCACTATCCAGATCCAAGCTTAAACTATTTGAATATTCAAATATCAAACAAGGGTAACGGTAATGCTGAACTAAGGAAGTTTGGTCGCCTGTGCCCATATAACTGCATCTTGAGAAAGAGCTTTGCCTTTATACATTTTATCTTCTCCTATGCCTAATGCGGCAAATCCCCACTGCCCTGCTTTTAATAATGAAAAGTGGAAAGTTCCATTGGCATCAGCATAGATAGTTTGTGTTACAAAAATATCTGAAGGGGGAGTCATGATAGGCTCTTTTGCAAAGTGATTATTTTGCATATTCGGCACATAATTAATAAATTCAACTTCCACAGCCGCAAATGGTACAGGTTGTCCTTTAGACTTTACAACGGCACTAAAAATACCACCTTCATAAATCGCATAGGGTTTTGTCAGCGGTACGATCTCAGCGGTTAGTCCCAAATCTTTATTCCAATCGGTTGGTAGGTTACCCACATTAACAATAGTTTTAGTGATCTGCTGGATATAAGTATCTTCTTCCGCTTCAAAATACGGCGATGGTTGTGCAATAAACACATAATCACCTAAACCACGTAACTTAACGTCGGCTTGATAAGCATGACCTTTATCAACCGCGCTCTGCCATTCAATATCCTTGACCGTATCGATCAGGTCAGTTTTTTTACCTTTTTTAATCATATAAAATGCTTCAGGTTTGTCGACCGCCATAACGTGACCACTTGCAGCGGGATGAGTGAAGGGCATTTTAAAGCTAATTTCGCCACCTTTTGCATGTAACAACTCAGGCGTATATAGCATTTGGAAGTGCGCATTGGCTGACAATGAAGTCATACAGCTTAAGGCAATTAAGAATGGGCTAGAAAATTGTTTTAGTTTTTTAAAAATTAACACAGAAAAATCTCCGTCTGATTAATGAACAGTCGAAGTTGTGGAGGAGATGGCACACCTTTAATAAGAACAAATAACCTCAGCTATCTTCTTAACAAAAACAAACCAGCCGGTGAAGCCCTCCGCAACACCACGGTACTTGCTTCAACAACAAGTAGCATCCCAAGGTTTGGTATCCGGGCTTAACAATAATAAATTAATATTGTTTTACCGTTGCGGGGGCAGCCTTGGCATTCAACCAAGTTCCCAAACATCTACGCGGTATAAAACATAAATGCATAGTTTTTAAGACTATATCCAGAGGAGCGCGAACAATAACTTGATACAGGTCAAACAGTCAATATAAAGCCTATGTTTTATGCTTAATAATACGAGTGTTGGCATCACCAGACACTTCACCTGTGTTTTTTGATCAACACCTTTGTATCGTAAAATTTCTTATCATCGGAAATATCCGTGATAAATGAAACAGAGGCCACGGTATAAAAACAAACATGTGTGACGAAAAAATTTACACATTAAAATATAGAACATACAGAAAATCAGTAAGAGACTGAATTAAAAAACATTTTTATATTGGCATGATTACTGCTTAATAATATAAAATATACTCAATATTGATTAATCACTAATGAGTATTATAAAAGTAACCTAACAATGAAAGGAATCAGTATCATGAAAAAAATCATCATAGCAGCCGTTGCTTCACTAATGGCTTTAAACGCAAATGCAGCCCTTATTAACATCTATGAGACAAATTCGAGTTTAAATAATATTGCACAATCTGAAACAGTTATTAATAGCTCAACCGCTCCAACTTATTCATTTGAAAGTGAGAATATTTTTTACAGCGATTCTGCAGCACATGGCGCACCTGGATTTGATAATGGTCATAACGAAACTTTTGTATTAACAGCAACAGGTTTTCTTGATACTTCTTTATATTCTGCGCTGCAGTTTTTCCACGATGATGGCATGACAGTTAGTCTAGCGGGTAATGCAGTCTATAGCTACAATGCAAATACAGGTAAAAGAGACAGTGGATTGATTAGTTTCGCAGATACTGGTTTAGTATCCTTTGATTTGTTGTTCTGGGAAAACTATGGTGCAGCGACTCTACTCACTTACGGTGTGTTAAGAAGTGGCACACAAGCAACTGAAGTAGCAAAAATTGCTTCAGTTCCAGCTCCAGGTGCAATGGCATTATTTGGTTTAGGCTTACTTAGCTTAGTTGCTGCGCGTCGTCGTAAAGCCTAATTTACTAAAATAGCTTTTATAACGTCGTTTCTATAAAACGATTGCTATTAAGCAACTGTTATTTAAGTAGTTTTTATTAAGTAATTGTTATTAAAAAATAGAGTAGCCTGAGGCTACTCTATTTTTTTTACATTCTACTATTCCCTACACTCTACTATTTTTCACACTCTACTATTTTTGACACTCTATTTAGTTTCCACAACTCTACTTTTCATCCTAACAATCACTTTCTTTGCTCAAGCCATTGTTTGGGAGACATCCCCTGCTTTTTCCTAAACACACGTGCAAGTGCAGAACCATCCTCATAACCCACCGCATTAGCGACTAAGGCAACAGACTTATTTTGCTTTAATAATGTTTTAGCAACAATAATTCGCCAATCAATCACATAGTCTCCAGGACTCTGTCCAACAATACGTTTAAATAACTCAGAAAACTTAGAGCGGGACATTAATGCCATTTCCGCCATGTCATCTAGCCCCCATTGTCGTTCTGGCGCTTCTTGAATTGCGAGGATCACTTTAGATAAGTGTGGGTGAGACAATCCAGCTAACAAGCCATGATCCATTATATTATTGCTCAATACATGCCTAAGAATATAGATAATAAAAATATCTGTCAGGGCATTGATCATCGGTAATCGCCCACATCTGTTTTCAAACGCCTCTTCAAATAACCCTAATGAAGTCTGTTTTATTTTTGGGCAGTCATCGAGATTAAAATGCAGCAATGTAGGCAAGGCTTCGGCTATCGGGTTAGATGTTGCTTCATTATAAATAACATTGGCACACACCAATTTTGGAGGGTTATCGGGATCACCAACTATGCGATGAGTATGCGGTGAAGGAATAAAGAGCACTGTTGGCTTATTAAAGCGCAGTGACTTTCCTTGTTCATCAATAAGGGTTAACTCCCCGGATTGTAGAAGATGTAAATGGCCTTGATTTAATTGTTTATCGAAATGACTAATGCCACACAAATTTCCAGTAAAAAAGACTTCTGTATTCATCGAAAATCGTTTCAATATGATTGAAAGCTGATCCATGTTGATTCTCTCCGCGACCATTTTGGACGATTGGGGGCAAAACATGGACTATGTCATCCCTTTGATTAGATTAAAAGCCTTATATTATTTGCCAAGCCAGATTGAATCCTGACTTAACACCAGCTTGTTATTATAAAATGTAGAAATAAAATGACACTTTCATCACTAATCAAATCAACACTAGTAAGCTCTGCGTTATTAGTAAGCAGCTTAAGTTTTGCAGCAAACATTGAAGTGAATGCAAACAATAATGACCTTGCTATAAAGGGGTATGACACTGTCTCGTACTTTACTGATGGCTCTCCCACTAAAGGCTCAGATAAATATACAGCGGCTTACAATGGCGCTATCTATCATTTCTCAAGTGCCGATAATCGAGACCTATTTAAAGCCACACCTGCTAAGTATGCTCCACAATATGGTGGCTTTTGTGCGATGGGTGTTGCCATGAATCAGAAGTTTGATACTGACCCAACGGCATGGCATATCAAAGGCGATAAATTATATTTAAACCTTAACAAAGACGTTCAAAAACAATGGTTAAAAGATGTACCAGGATTCCTTGAAACAGCTCAAGTGAATTGGACTGGTATTAAAGGCTTAACAGAAGAGCAAATAGAAAAAATAAACGAATAATATTCTCTCCTAGATTCGCATAATAAGAGCAATTACTAACATCTTAAGCGAGACTTTAACCATGAAGATCAACCATGAAATAACTAACAGCTAGCGATGATCTTGAGCAGCGATTATCAGAACATGAGTATTCATTGCTGTTTTTAGTGTTCCATGGTGTGGGCCTTGTAAATCAATGACACCTGTTATTGAGAATGTATCAAATGCATGCACCAACGAGTCAACTTGATCAAAGTTTATGTTGATGCCTACCATGTCGCTATCAAATCTGAAATTTGATAGCGATTAAATAATAATGCACTACTTCTTGGTATTCACGTTTCTAGCAATCATTAATACTTCATCATCGGAATATAAGTTTGTAATCGTAGTTTCAATTTCAGCTCCTAAGGTACTTTTATACAGCTGCTGTGCAAAATTATCGGCACGCGTTGTCACTAAAATATGCTTTAAGGTTGAGCCATTTAATGAAAGATGGTTATTTACTAAAGCAAGTGACTCAGTAATTAATTGACGACCAACCCCTTGATTTTGAAAGTTAGGTGAAACAGCTAATTGCTCAAGTTCAATAACGGCTTGCGGGCGAAAACCACTTTTTTGAATCCAAATAATATACCCGAGGATTTTACCCTCTTTTTCTGCCACAAAATTTAAGAGTCGAGGAAACGCATTGAAATTACACTGTATCCATTGCAATGAATTTTGTTGCCTTACAAAGGTTAATCTATGGATCTCAGCGGCATTTTCTAAATCTGTTTTTTCCATTAATCTAACTTTCATAAAGCCTCCTAATAGGAAATAAAAACCAACGACTCAACACCATTACGGTTATTTAATTTTATCTGTTAAAGCAGAAAACTCTTTTTGCATTTGAATATTATTAAATGGCACTAACTCAGGTGCTTGCATCGCCATTATTTTATCGAATAACTGACTGCTGTCGTTAATGAAATTGCTAACTTGAGATGACATAGTGACAGTATTTAAAGTATTAACCGCTAGCGTATAATCCTCCATCAACAAGCTATGTGCTCGAGACATATTATTGACATCACCTTGCATACTGCGCTTATATAATTTGATTGCCTGTAACGTTGTATTCTGGCTTTTTAAATTTAAAGCATACATTTTCTTGTGCGTTGAAGAGGCATTATTTAGCTGTTTTTTAGTGGTTTTTATCAGGCTATTTTGCTTGTTTTGTAGCTCATCGATACGTGGAATATACTTGTATTTTAAATCGGCAATATAACGTTCCTGAATATAAAGTTGTAACTCTAATAACACCACATACATGCTGTAATATTTTTTAGCATGATTCAGATCTTCACCTGAGTTTGCAGTTATCTTAGCAAAAGAGCTCGCCATTTCAGCCACTACAGGGAAAATGGTGGTCATTGCTAAAATATCATCTGCATTGACACGTACTAATAGTGCCTCAACCTGCTGCAATGAAAGCTCAGTCCCAAATTTTTCAAGACGAGATTGTACCGTTTCAATCATTTCCTCTCTATTTTGTTGGTACTCTTGTATCTCATCTTCGTATTGTTGCTGTTTTTGTAATGCGTCTTTTTTCTCTGTTCCAATTAAGATAATAGCTTTTGATTTTTGCTCAGAAGCTTTTTCTTGAAGCGCTAAAATAGAGGCATCAATATCAGCAATATTGTTATTCGCATCCAACACTATATCGTCATTTAATATGCCATAAACATCATGTAATAACTGATCAATATCTTCTTGATAAGCTGCTTTGTTCTTTTTAAAGAAAGCACTTTCCGGCGCTGAAGACTTCTCTTCTTTAACTTCAATAATATCAACAAACCTATCTTCAACTTTATCCCATGATGTGATGGCTTTTTGCTTAGCGGCAGGAAGACTCAATAAGTCATTGTTACCATTATTGTTACCATTATTGTCATCATCACCTCCCATTACATCTGCATAAAGCGTTGTACTAGTATTTTTCACAGAGTCCCAGCCATTGGCGACAGATTCTTTCCAGTCAGCCTGCACCGTGAATGAAACTGCTGAAGCGGCGATAAAGCAGAGAAACACAACGCTTTTTTTCATCTTATTAATTCCTTCGGTCTTTCTTCGTGTGACATATCGAACAGCATATATTAAATGTGCTAAAACGAATTTAATCAATTGAGTTTTGTTCTTATTACTTGAATTCAAGATCAACAAAAGTAATCAAATATAATACTTAAATGTATCCTATATTCACACTTTCGGGTTTTATTTTAAGTGGAGAAGATACAAGCAGGATATAGGAAAAATGTGAATAGCGGATATAAAAAAAGGTATTAAGCTGGGCTTAATACCTTTTTAATCAATTTACGAATAGGCTATAAAAAGTGATTACCAACCTTTAACAGCGCCACCTTTAAAGATTTCAGTTGCCGCATCAAATACAACATCTGTTTGATATGCTTTAACAAAATTTTGTACATTCTCTGATTGAACATTATCAGCACGTGCAACAATCAAGTTTACGTATGGAGAGTCTTTATCTTCAACAAAAAGACCATCATGCTCAGGAGAAAGGTCGATCGAGCTAGCGTAAGTTGTGTTGATGATAGCAAGGCTAACATCATCCAATGAGCGTGGTAATTGCGCAGCTTCTAACTCAATTATTTGTAGATTTTTTTCACTACTAACAATATCCAATACTGTTGCTTTCAGGCCAACACCTTCTTTAAGTGTTAACAAACCTTGCTTCTCTAATAAGATTAAAGAGCGACCTAGGTTAGTTGGATCACTTGGCACTGCAATTTGGTCACCATCTTTTAATTCGTCTAATGATTTGATTTTGTTTGAGTAACCAGCGATTGGATAAACTAATGTATTTCCTGCAACAGCAAACTTGTAACCACGGTCAGTGATTTGTTGATCCAAGTAAGGCTTGTGTTGGAATGCATTCACATCAATTGAACCTTCTTCTAGTGCTGCATTTGGCGTAATGTAGTCAGAGAAAGTGACTAACTTAACTTCTAGACCAAACTTTTCTTTAGCTACTTTAGCGGCAACCTCGGCTACCTGTGCTTCTGCACCAGCAATAACACCGATAGTAATTTTATCATTATCAACTGCGACGACTTCTTTTTCTCCACAACCAGCTAATGCAAAGATTGATGCAAAACCTAAAACGGCTAATACTTTTTTGATATTAAAATTCATATATTTTCCTTTGAATGTAACTTACTTTTTAGAGTTAATAATTAATAACTAAGAGTTAATAGTTAAGAATAAAAATTTAACGATGATCAACACGCTTAACAAGATGATCGCCCAGTGATTGAATCATTTGTACCAAGATAACTAAGATAACAATGGTGATCATCATTACCGTCGCATCAAAACGTTGATAGCCATAACGAATACCTACATCACCAAGACCACCACCACCAACGGTACCAGCCATTGCCGAGTAACCCACTAAGGTTACTAGCGTAATAGTGACGGCATTTATGATGCCGGGTAATGCTTCTGGCAATAATACCTTTTTAATGATTTGCATCGGTTTTGCGCCCATCGCTTGAGCAGCCTCAACTAGACCTGATGGCACTTCTAATAGCGCACCTTCAACCAGACGAGCAATAAAAGGAATGGCACCGATAGTCAATGGCACAATCGCTGCAGCAGTACCAATCGATGAACCAACTATAAAACGAGTTACCGGAATAAGCGCAACCAATAGAATAATAAATGGAATAGAACGGCCAATATTAACCACTATGCCTAAAATTTTATTCATGGTGGTATTTTCTAACAAACCGTTCTTTTTACTTAAGTGTAATAGCACACCTAGCGGAATACCCACAGCAAAACCAATGAAACCAGAGGTAAATACCATCACTATGGTTTCCCATAAAGAGTCCACTAATAACTCAATTAAACGGGTGTTTTCTGTCCACCATGTTATCACTGCATTAAATGACATAACCTAACACCTCTAGTTCAATTTTTTGTTCTTTTAAATATTCGATTGCTTTATTCGCACAAGCTTCAGGGCCAATGAATTCCGCTAACATAAGACCAAACTTAACCCCACCAACGTAATCCATATTTGAGCTTAAGATACTAATATCAATATCAAACTCTCGTGCAACATGGCTTATTACTGGCGCATCGACGGAAGCACCTGTAAATTCTAAACGAATCAATGGGTAGCTATTTTCAGTGCGTGTAGCCTGTAAGCGCGCTTCGTAATCAGCAGGTATTGATAAGTCTAATGTTGAACGAATAAAGTCACGTGCAAGATCTGTTTTTGGGTGTGCAAAGATGTCACCTACAGTACCGTTTTCAACTAATTTACCATCACCAATAATTGCCACTTCTTGACAAATACCTTTTACTACGGCCATTTCGTGGGTGATCAGCAAAATAGTTAGGTTTAATTCTTCATTAATTTTGCGTAATAACTCTAAAATAGAAATCGTTGTAGCAGGATCTAAGGCACTAGTTGCTTCATCACATAGCAATACTTTCGGATCAGAAGCCAACGCTCTGGCAATTGCAACACGCTGTTTTTGTCCACCACTTAAGTTCGCTGGGTAAACATCACGTTTATCTGCCAAGCCAACAAGCTCTAATAAATCTTCAACTTTACTTTTAATTGTACTTTTTGCTACACCAGCCAGCTCAAGTGGCAACGCAACATTATTAAAAACAGTACGAGATGAAAGCAAGTTAAAGTGCTGGAAAATCATACCTATTTTACGACGAGTTTGTGTCAATTCTTGCTCAGATAAAGTCGTTAAATCGACGCCATCAACAATAACTCGCCCTGAAGTTGGACGCTCTAACAAGTTCACACAGCGTATTAGAGTACTTTTACCTGCGCCAGATGAGCCTATTACACCAAAAATAGTACCTTGTTCTATGGTGAGATTAATATCAGACAGTGCGTTAATCGCCTTGTTGCCTTGATAAAACACCTTGTTTACATTTTTTATTTCTATCATCAGATTTCCTGAAATTAATCGGGTGTAACGTTTTATTGGATCAATAGAGACTGTGATCTACATCGTAATTACCAGTGCATACTAAGCCATCTAGACGTCTAAAGCAATTAATGATTAATAGCAAATTCATATATTTCATACACAAACTGCTGACACTCGATTCACTTACTCAATAATGCTTAAATTATGATCAAATATAAGTTGCTTTTACTTAACCTAAACGAAGTAATTTATACCTTAGACTTAATCGAATAGTCTCGTTTTAACAGGGTCGTTAATACAATAAGGGGAAAGGTTAATGTAATAAGGGAAAGGTTAACCTAATAAGAAGGAGATATTAAGTCGATTAGATTCAAATGACTCAGCTCACTTTTTACACTATGACTTTAGCTATGCATAGTCAGACCAAAGTAGAGGATTATGTAGGGTAAAAAGTAGAGCAAAAAAAACACCATAGGCAAGCTATAGTGTTTCTCTAAATATATAAACTTTAACGGTTTAAATTATTTTTTAAAGCGACGTACGCCAAAACCTAATAATCCAAGCGCTAGAATTGCTGAAGTTGCGGGTGCAGGAACATCTACAACAGAGAAGTTAACTAATGCTACTTCTTGTCCATTTGCAGAGTTACTACCACCACCTATCCAACGAACTTGTAGTTCATCACCAGCCGCTGCAGCCGTTGTATTGAACGCAAAGCTGTTAAATGTCCATTCATTGGTTGTTAATACAGACTCAAGTACACCTGATAAAGTTGTGTTTTGTGTTACGTTAAACACTTCTACACTTGCACCATCTGAACTTTTACGAGCGCCGCCAAAAAACGTCAACAAACCTTCTTGATCTGCTGTTATCGCTGAATCTAAAGTAAATGTAGCAGTTAAAGTCACATTACCTTGGTCATCATTAACTTCAATAGCACCAGGGATATTAATTTCTGCTGTTGTTGCATCATTATCATGATCATAGGTGCCACTCATCCCACGAGGAGAAGCACTTTGTGATTGATACACTTCAAAACCATTACCACTTGTGTCTGACCAAGTAACATTAGTAGAATTAATCAGTGACGAACTACCACCGCTGAAATCTTCAGAAAAAATAACGCCTGCGTTAGCAACATTAATAAGGCAGCTTGCAGAAAGTAAAGCACCAGCAGCTGTTAACTTAGTAAAAATATGTTTCATTTATTCTCCTTTTTAAAACCAATCCTTTAATTACTTTTACGTATTGATAAGAAATGACCTTATACTCATTTTTGATTATATTTCAGTCGCATTATAGATCATTACAATACCTTAGCAAGGCCGTATGCCCTTTATACATTTTTTTTCAAAGTCTGTATTGCCAAGGTAAGTCTACAACTAGCAATGGCATTGTATTAAGACGACGAATATTGCTTTAAATAAGCCGGAGATACCCAGCATTGAGGGTGGTAAGATTATTACGCTTATGTTTTTTTCATCGATGCTAAAATAAATTCAATCATTGTGCGTATCTTTAATGAGGGGGATTTACTCTTATATAAAACATTAACAGCCATTGTCGGCGGTATATGATCTTTTAAAATCTCAATTAACTCACCGCTGGCTAACTCGTCCTGTAATAGCAACATTGGCTGTAACAGAATCCCAGTTCCTTTTAAGGCAGCTACTTTTAGTGCTAGTCCGCTGTTCGAAGTCAAACGAGTATGTTGTCGATCAAAAGCCTGTGTATCTATTCTTAAGGCAACATTTGCTTGAATATGATCATAACTAAAACCTAAACATTGATGATTAATGAGATCACCTAAACATTGAGGTACCTGATGTTTAGCAAGATACTTAGGAGAAGCACAGTAGAGCAATTGATAATCTGCTATTTTTCGTGCAATAAGTGAGGAATTAATAAGTTCACCGATACGAATAACTACATCTACTTGCTCGTGTAATGGATCAATTAAACGATTGTCTAACATCAGTTCAATATTAATATCAGGATATACCTGCAAAAAATCCGCAAGGATAGGTGCTAAGATGATATTGCCAAAAGTAACTGGTGAATTAATTCGCACCGTGCCTTTGGGTTTATTCTCTAATCGTTGCAAACTATTTTCAGCTTCCGCAATATCATCCAAAATACGAGTACATTCTAAATAATAAATTTGTCCGGCCTCGGTAAGAGATTGCCTACGAGTTGTTCGATTAAGCAGTTTAGTACCTAAATGTTGCTCCAAATACTTAATATGTTTACCGATCATCGTCGCCGTTACAGAAAAATTAACCGCTGCTGCTGCAAAACTACCGTGTTGGGCAACATAAACAAATACTTGCATACTCTTTAATCTATCCACATTAACAACCTATAGTTAGCAAACAACAAACCGAATGGTCGTTTATCAACCTGAAATAGTCAATTATTATTAATTGTATTATTTCCCTCATTGATTAGGAGTACCTTATGTTTAAGCAAGGTTTGTTCATTACAGCGGAGTTGCGAATTAAAGACGAAAGCGATCTCAATACTGCCATCACGGCGATTCATACTTTTTGTGAAGGTATGAATAGCGAGCCAGGGTGCTCAATGGCAGTTGCATTACAAGATAAAGAAGATCCTCGTCGCTATATTTTTTGGGAACGCTATGACCACCAACAAGCTTTTGAGCAACATTTTAATGCCAAGCATACTCAAGAATTTATTCAATCAGGATTAACTGAGTTAGTGCAAGCTTTTGAAAGCAAATTATTAACAACGGAGAAATAACCATGAAAAAAACACTCAACTGGGGAATGTTAGGCACTAGCTTTATTTCTGCAGAAATGGCTGATGCCATCATTAAAGAAGGTCATACTCGCCTTTATTCCGTTGCAGGTCGCTCCGTTGCAACATTGAATGAATTTGCAAATAAATATGACATTAAAAATACATTCACTGATTTTGATGCGCTGATTAATGATCCACAAGTTGATATTATTTATATCGCCCTACCTAATCACCTACATCATGAATACGTTATAAAAGCGGCAAATGCAGGCAAAGCGGTATTGTGTGAAAAGTCATTATCAATTGATATGGAAAAAACACACGCTGCGCTGGCTGCAGTGAGTGAAAATAATACGTTTTTTGTTGAAGGCCTGATGTACCTGACACACCCTTTTACTCGTGCGATTGCACAAACTATTAAAGAGGGAGCAATCGGAGAAATAAAATCAATTAGTGCTCAATACTGCGCTTCTATTGAACAATTTGTGAATCCTAATAGTAAAGGCGCTCTTTATAATTTAGGCTGTTACCCTGCATCGTTAATGCATTTATTAATCAAACAACAATTTACTAGTGAAGTTAGCGATAACTATCAGATAAACGCTTTCGGTAAGCGAGGCAGTGATGGCAACGTTTGTGAATCAGCTGCAACCATTCAATATTCAAATGGCATTACTTGCCAATTACACACCGCTGAAAATTATGGGTTACATGCTGCATTTACCGTACTTGGTAGTGAAGGCAGCTTGGTATTAAACTCTAACCCATGGTTGCCTGATGCTAAAGATAATAGCTTTGCAATAACAAAATATGAACAAGAAAGTAAAGTTATCAGCGTCGAAGCAGACGGGAACGGTTTTTTATATCAAGTCAGATTAATTCGTGAAGCTTTAGAGCAAGGCCATAAAAATCTGCAATGGCCAGCTGCAACACCACAAGACTCAGAACAGATAATGAAATTATTAACCGACTGGGAAGCTGTAACTTTAACCACTTTAGATCAATAGCAGCCACAGCTTAACTTACTAATAATGTTTAATAACCTATACCCACTGTCGTTTCAATTTAAAATTACTATTGATTGGCAGTGTGTATGGAGTAACGGATCTCAGGCAACGAACATTCTCAGGCAACGAATATAAGGATTAAGAAAGCATATTAGACTGGTGAAAGTGAATTCAACACCTTAATGTCCAACACTCCTGTACATGGATACACTTTCACAGAGTATGAACCAAGCCCTCAGACAGTTATCAGATTGATTGAAGATCCAAGTCGCTTAATTAAAAAATCATACTTTTAATTTTTTGGGTAAAGAAAAATTAGCAAAGATAATTAAACCAGCACCGAAGAATAAAGACAGCATCGATAATCCAACTCTAGCATGGCTAATATAACCAACCGTTAATAATAAAATGCCAATAACAACTAACCCCACTCCAACAGTTAAAAATAACCTTGGATAACGGCTTAAAAGAGAAACGTTATGTTTTTTAGTCTCTGAACCAAGGTGTTGCTGATGTTTTACTGTTTTACGTTTGTGCTTTTTAGCCGACATAACTAACGCTCCTGTACTCAACTTATCCAAACTCATTTTATTTTGTGTCAGCATCAATGGACTAATCGGGGTATGAATCATAGCGTAACTCAAGGTATAGCCTATTGTTTTGTATTGCTTTTATGTCAAAATTAATCATAAATGAACAATACATTTTGCTAACAATGGCATAATACGAAATAGATGATTATTGAATACGGGGTTAAGTCACATATTTAAATTAACCTTAAATTTAAAAAGTCGTTATTCTATTAATAACCATTTAGCATTAAAGCTACTTTCAATCTCAACACAGTTAGAAATAAAATTTTAGACCTATTGCTCTTGGTAACCCCTTTATAAATTATTCTTTATAAATAACTCTTTTTATTAAAAACTTACCCATCTGGCTTAGATTCAAGCGAATTGAACATTGAAGTGCCATATTATCTATTTAAGAAACAAATCACCCTGCCATAAAAGCGTGACTTAAATCACACTTATTGTTGTTTTTTTATTCTCAAACAATATAATGATGATGTAAATCACATTTATTGGAGAATTAACATGAAACAAAAAATTATTAATACTGCTCGAGAAATTGCTGGAATACTTCTAATGTTTACAGCTGCCGCTGCCGTTGTTTTATTACAAATAACAACTTGGATTTAATCGAGCACTTGCTCGATTATTATCTGACTTGCTCTTTTGACGCTGAATTTTTTATTGTAATACCAGCTTTCAATGATACGCATCCCTGCTGAGCAGGCTTTTAAAATAGCCTTCAAACATCACACCTAATTCTTGACTTCGAAAAATATCTTGAACCTCTTATAAAACCCAAGCCTCTGATTTAAAAATAAATAATTTTAGTTATTAGTAACATCTTCATTAATTATTATTAATGCCTTGAATGGGTGAAAGCCCAATACTCGACATCACAGAACGATTATTTATCTGATAGATTGTGAATGCTAAATTGAAAACACTTGAACAAAAGTCAATTCTCTAGAGAAAATTTAATGAAGAATAGAAGGCGTTATTAAACTGATTTTATTACTGAGTGCTAGCCTCATAAAAAATACCGGTCAGTAATGTAGGTTAGGCAGTAATGTAGATTAGAAAAGTAGTAATATGATGGCTGAAAATAGTGTTCACAAACTTATAAGCTTATATCTTTCTATGAGTCACAATGTGCCTTGGAAATATATTAAATGAACATTTCCCTAAATGTTCATAACCAGTACATCCCGTATATTTGTTCGTAAATTTTTCATAATTCTGAAGACAGTAACCCTATTGCGTTATAGTATTTGACTATATTTTTCTGCTTCCCTTCATCACTTTAGCCATTGGCTTAATATATCCAAATTAAAATTTATAACTTAAATCAACATCGTGTATTGATATGCTTTATGCGTAAATATCACAGGAAAATTATTTAAAGGCCGAAAATGTGCTGAAAAATTAATAATGAATATCGCTATATGCAAGCTGATATGCATAACCTCTCTCCTGCTATTGGTGCAGTTATGCTTTGAGAAGTAATTATAATTTTCAGATGCAACCAGATATAGATAACGACTTTGGTAGTTGCGCTATGAAAATAGACAATAGAAAGCCTGAGGCACCAATAGAGGCTCGTGGTCGAATTGCTAGAGCATATCTGTATATGGATTATAATATTCAAGATATAACAAGAGTAAGTCTCAAAAGCAGTTAATGAACGCTTGGGATAAAACGTATCCTGTTAGTGCATGGTAATGTAAACGTGAAAAATATATTGCTGATATTCAAAAGAACAATAACAGCTTCGCTCTGCGGGGTTGTGAATAAAACAATACTTCGCGTAACGATAGAGTAAGCATATTAAGGCGAGAAGGGTTATAAAGCCCTTATAAGCGATAAATGAGATTGCCACCTCTGTTTCCTAAATCAGATAATGAATTGAATATTTAGAAGTGAAGGCTTCAAAATAGTGAAAGTCGTAAACTAAAGGCATAAAAAAACCGATGTTGTGTGAACATCGGATTTTCATCACATATAATTAAAAATCAATATTTTTTCTTAAAAGACTGATATTAACATCAAAAGTTATTCATACTTTGATAGCTCAATAAAAATAATTTATTTTTTAAATTTACGTGATATTAGACAAAATAGCCCTAATGCAAAAATAGCCATTGTTGATGGTTCTGGAATATTTGCTCCTGGGCCTGTACCATCAGGTACACTTGAGATCCCTGTAATATCAAATAAACCAGCCTCACTCATAGTGTCAACACAACAACCGGTACCTGTAAATAATCCCCATGAGCCATTCCCTAGAACAAGAGGGCCCGTAGAAAACCAATCATTTTCACTGCTGTTATTCGACCAATGATTGGTATCTATAGCATATCCATCCAATATTCCTGCAGTTACAAGTGCATCATTCTGAGTAGTGTTACCGCCCATATCATTGATTACATTTGTCCATTGAAATAACTGCCAAGAGGCTGTGTTCTGAGATGCTGCTGAAAGGGTATTATCCCAAACCCCAATGCGTACACCACCATTATCTGAATATGCAGTTGCCTGGTTACTATGCCAATGTTGGCCATACATCGATATAGTGCCATCACCTAAATCTTTCCAACCAAATGCAATAAGATGTGCATTTGCAATGTTAGTTAAGCTGTAAGTAGCTAATATTAATCCTGCTAAAATAATTTTAAATTTCATAATAATTACTCCCTTTTATTTAATATCTACATCCAATATCTACATCGTTTTTATCATGAGTACTTTTTAATTTGACAGATGGATTTGAACTGGATTATTTGACTTTTAAAGGCATCATTAAACTTTACTTAGGTTAAGTGTTTTAACTCTTAACCTAAGGCACTTAACATAGGCGCCCTCTGATCAAATTTGCATTAAACATACCAATTAAAACGATAAAGTATTTAATCGAGGAGCTATTTACTCATTAGAGGTATTGGCTAAAATTTGTTTTTTTTAATTTCTTTTTTTAAACAGTAAGTTGAATTTATCTCAACTTTAGAAAACTATTTTTTAATTTCTATAAATGAATTGCTCAGGAAAATTTTAAGTGTTTTTTTCAAAAAAAAGATAAAAAATGAAAATAATGCAAAAAAAATCGACATATTGACGATTTTCTTAGTTTTAATTGAGAAAGCAAAGACATTTGACGCAACTAAAAAGCCAATAAAACACCATAAAAATGTTAAAATGGTGTTAATAAAACATTAATAAAATACTAATTATCAAAAATGTAATTATATTTTGTCGAACTAAAACTGTTACTATATTGTAAAAAACACTGACATTAATTACATTTTTAAAACGGTAGAGAGTTGTATATTGAATTTTTCTAAGTCGTATGGGAGAGTTTACGAGTTAAGTTTTTAAAGCGAAAAAGGGGGCTATAACGACTTATAAATAAAATCACTTATAGTTGTTCCCAAAGCCCCTATAATTATTAAAATACTATTACAATTTGATTTTTTTGAGATAATCTCTAACAGTACTCTCTGATACCCCTATCTCATCAAAAATCATTTCTGCAATAGCATTTTTTGATATTCGAGGAAACTTTGCTCTTAATTTTTTAGCTTTCTCTTTAGTCGCTTTTACCCTTTCTTCTTTAATTGCTATTTTGTGCTCAGTAGCCTCACTAGTTGAGGACGCGCCAGCCATAATATAATTTTCAAAGTAAGCTTCTCCCATTAACAATCCACACCCAAACAGCATCTGAGAAGCGAGTAACGCTTTCTCAAAATCATTTTCTAAGCGGTGTGCAAATATAGCTAACGCGATAAATACTAGCTGAGAAGTTATTATTAGCTCCATATTCCCTTCGGTAGTACCTCTTACTTTAAGATAAGTTCCAATGGAATACTTATGGCCTTGATATTCATATAAATTAAAAATATTACCATCAATATTAAACTTATCTAATTGAATAGCGATCATGTTCATTGGTGAAGTATCACTGTAATGATTTAATAGTTCGGGCATTTCTGCTGCAATTCTTTTTAATAAATTCAATTCACTTTTACTATTAGTTTCAAATTCAACAATTAATTTTGAAGTTAATTTATTAAACTCTAATTCATATAATCCATCTCGACCACTTTTAGTCTTTGAATATTTTGTTTCTAATACAGGTATGCCAAATACTTCTTGGATTCAGATTATAAGTGCACTTTGCCAATGAATATCAAAGTTCCGAAAATAGTTATTTGGAATGTTTGGGTGGGGAAAAATATAACCGTCTATATTTCTAAATTTCATTAGTTCAGTAATGTTAACGTCAATATTCGCTGCTCGCCATTCTTAGTATTAGGCAAGTGAGCAGTTTTAGCTTTGAAATTTATATCTCTCCATTTCAACGTCAGCATTTCAGAACGTCTGGCACCCGTTGTGATAGCCATTAAAATTAAAAGGTATAATTGGTCCCAATTTGATTTTTTTGCACAGGAAAATAAGCTTGATAGTTCACCATCATTCAAAAACCGAGTTCTAGCATTATTTTCAGTGTATTGACGAATGCCTTTTACGGGATTGTAATCTATATCAAATTCATCAGACAAATAGGCATACAAAGAGCCTATCGCAGCTTTATATCTATTCAATGTTGCAGGAGCCTTCTCATTAGATAAAGCCTTTAGCTCTTCTTTAATTTGTTGGCGTGTAACTTTACCAACAGGCTTGTCACCAAATATAGAAGTCCAATACTTTAAACGTTGCTGTTTACTTGGGTCTTTTCCGGTATCTTGATCTAGGAGTTTTGTAACAGCTTCAGAAAAAATTAAAGTGGTTAAAATATGATTTGTTAAACTATTTGCTAGATCATTATCCACCAGCAATAACGCTTCAAATTTTTGAGCATCTTTTGTTATTTTGAATGATTTAGATATACGTTTACCTTCTCGCATAAACTCTACGCGATAAGTTGTATTTTTTTTGCCCTTACGAGCTTGAAGAGTTGCCATTGTATTTCCTTTTACGCCAAATTACGCCAAAAACGTAACTGAATATCAGGAAACAAAACTATGTTGACTTGTAACTTACCTTTAACTAGTTGACTAGACTAGGAAAAAATATGGTGCCCGAGGACGGACTTGAACCGTCACTCCTCTCGGAAACGGATTTTGAATCCGTCGCGTCTACCAATTTCACCACTCGGGCTGAGTTGAGAAAGGATTATACCTATGCATTATCCACAAACAAGCATTTTCATTCACAAAAGGTGCAAGCGCTCAAAAACCAATCAATTCAATGCTAAATACCTTAGGATAGATTCAAATAACCTCTTCTAATCTCCGTCAATGTCTAAAAATAAACCCTAATTCCAATCAGATTCGCATTCATCCACATTTACCGCTTCAATTGAGGTGTTTCCAAAGTTGCAAAAAGGACCTGATACTTTAACTTACTGATATTAAAGTGCATTACGTTATTTCAACACTAAGCAGGTTAAATAAATAAAATGCCAAGCGATGAGTCATTTGATACACTCTTTTTTCACATCGTTAAGGAGAACATCATGGCCAAGGGTAATCATAAAAAGTCACCGCAGTTGAGTTTAGCCGAGCAATATCAAGCTTGTGAACGCGCATCGTTCTTTAAACGTTTTGGTGCTTACCTTTATGATCTTTTTGCACTTGCTGCAGTATTAATGTTAGCGACGGTGATAGCACTGCTAGCTGTAGTAGTCGCTAATAAATTAGCATTGATTGATTTAAGTTTATATCAAGATACGGCTGATTATTTAGGTCATAGCATGATTTTTCTGGCTTATTTGAGTGCGGTTATTATCGGATTTTATTGTTATTTTTGGAGTCAGGCTGGTCAAACCATTGGCATGAAAGCTTGGCGTTTACGAGTTCAAAATAGTGACGGTAGCAATATCAGTTTCACGCAATCTGTGATCAGATTATCTACTTCTGCTTTTGGTTTAGGCAATATCATGGCATTGCTAAAAGATCGTAATGCTTTCCAAGACTTATGGGCAGAATGTGAAGTAGTCACACTTAGTAAAGAATTAAATAATTGGAAAGGTTTTAAAGGCATGGCCTTTATGGATGAGAAAGAAGAGTCAAAATAGCTTTTCTAAACCACCTCGATTACAACGAACTTTAGTTAAACAACATGTTTATTTAAAGTTCGTATCTGCAATACTATTCAAAAAAACAAGTAGCTAACCAGCAAGGGTAAAGAGAGTACCAAAGTATAAAACGGAGCTCAAAACCTTTTAACCGGCTATTGCATTAACAAACAATACTTAAAAAAATAGCGACTTAAAACAGAGTTTGATTGTCATTGAAAAAGTGTAAAAGTTGCTATTACTATTTTCATAACACGCTCCTTTTAACCCTCCCCCTATATTGAGCGCGAAGCCTATAACTACACCTATATTAGTTCGATAACTTAAACCTTAGGTTCAAATAAAAATCATAGTTCTAAAAATATTTTCACTTATAGCTCATAGATACAGATCATAGGCATAGGCGATAAAAGAGCGCTTACATTAATGGTTAACTTTGTTTTCGTAATAAATACATCGCAATGGTTAATACTAATATACTAGGTAACAGCGCGCCTAGAATAGGTGGCAGGCCAAATACTAAGCTAGCGGGTCCAAATAACTCGCCGGAAACATGGAATGCAAAGCCGCTGGCAATGCCAAATATTAAACGAGTCCCCATAGCAACTGTTCTTAACCCACCAAAAATAAACGAGACTGACAATAACATCATCACCACGACGGTAAATGGTAATACAGCTTTACGCCAAAAAGTAAGCCAGTAGCGGCTTGCATCTTGCTCATTGGTTTCTAGATAATTGATATAACTATAGATATCTTGCATCGACATTTTATCGGGCTCACTAATAATCACCTCTAATTTTTTAGGTGTTAAGTCTGTTTTCCAAATATAAGCGACCAATTTTTCAACTGTTGTTTTATCGTCAAAAAAGTTAGTTTTACTGACGCCTTGCAATAACCAAGATCCCTGTTGATAAAATGCTCTGTTAGCCAAAATGGCATAATCGAGAGTTAAATCTTTAGTGAAAAAATAAAGTTGTACGTTGTATAACTCAGCTTTGCTATTCATTCGTCCAATACTGACAAATGAGTCTGCATCTTTCGCCCAGATGCCATATTTATTTTCTACTCGCTCGGTGCCATTTCTTAACTGATCGCGCATAAAATAAGCTTCTTTATCGGTTTTAGGCGCGACAAACTCTCCCAAGAGCATGACAGCAATAACCATTGGGATTGCAGTTTTTAATACCGATGATGCGATTCTAAACTTAGACATACCCGCAGCTTGCATAACTACCAGCTCACTACTACTAGCCAAAGAGCCTAAACCAATTAAGGCGCCAATTAATGCTGCCATTGGGAAAAATAGGGCAATTTCTACTGGCATTTTTAGTAACACAAAATAAGCTGCAGAAAGGACATCGTAATCACCTTTGCCGACGCTTTTCATCTGCTCAACAAATTTGATGATGCTACTTAAACCAATTAATACAAATAAGCTTAAAAATGTTGCTGCAAAAATAGTGCGACCAATGTATCTATCTAAAATGCCCATTTATTTATCCGCCTGCTGTGTTAACTTAATCGCTTTCGTTTTTTTAGGCTTAATATTGAATTTACCTATTGTTTGCAAATGCAACACAACCCCAATAGCGAAGAACAGAATTTGTACGGCCCATATTCCAAAGTAAGGGATAGTACCTTCTTCGATCATACTTTTTGCTGCACTTAATAATAAGAAAAAGGTTAAATATAATGCTAATGCTGGCAATAGTTTTGCATAACGCCCTTGGCGAGGATTAACCTTTGCCATCGGCACAGCCATAAAAGTAATAAGCAATATAGACACTGGAATTGCGATACGCCATTGCAATTCTGCTTGTGAGCGCGCATCTTTCATACCAATTAGTTGACTAGTAGGTAACGCTTCTACACCACGTTTTTTACTTTCAACTTCTGCATTCACAATATGTACTTGGTAAGTTGAGAATTGTGTATTTTCAAATTCGTTATCGCCAACAATGCCGGCATAACGCTGACCATTTTTTAAGGTTAACCAAGTGCCGTCTTTTTTATCTTCCACTTGCCCTGTTTTGGCAGTGATCACAGATGGCGATATGTCGTTTTCTTTTGGCCAGTGGGCAGCAAACACATTAATTAAATTTTTACCTTCTGCATATTTTTCAACATACACAACACCACCGTTACCAGACGATTTATGAAAACGCCCTTCGATTAAGGTTGCAGTGCCAGCATTAGACTCAGCTTCTTCGATCACTGTCATCATTTTATCTTCAGCTGTGGGTGCTAAATATAAGCTATTGAAACTTGCAAAAACGAAGGTTAACAATGATAAGGCTAATGTTGCTTTGAGCACTTTGTTAGGACTATATCCGCAAGAAGTTAGCGCTACCATTTCACTTTCGCTGTGTAAGCGGCCATGTGCAAATAGGATCGCGAGATAAAAGCTGATCGGCAACATCAAAGTGCCTAACGTGGGTAAATTCAAATATAAAACAGTTAAAACTAAGTCTGCCGGGATCACGCCATTGATGGCTTGAGCGAGAATAGTAATAAATTTTTGACTGACGAATATTAAGATTAAAACAAAGAGGACGCCAACTTGGCTTTTAAATGTTTCTAACATTAAATAACGAAGAATTATCAAGCTGATCTCCAGTGTAAAATAAGATGCTACAAAAGACGGTAAAATAGTGGATTAAGCAATCAATTTCGGTAAAATTGCTATTTTAGTAAGTTTATATTACGTTTCAAGATCCACAATGGCTTATGATAACTGCATTTTTACGAAAATAGCACAGTTAATCTCAATATAATCGTTTTAAGGATACATATGGAATTTCTAGTTAAAAGTGGTAGCCCAGAAAAACAACGCAGTGCATGCATTGTTGTTGGTGTCTTCGAACCTCGTCGTTTATCACACGCTGCTGAAGTATTAGATGAAATCAGCGAAGGTTATTTAAGTGCATTATTACGCCGTGGTGACATCGAAGGTAAAGTAGGACAAGTGTTATTTTTACACCATGTCCCTAATGTATTAAGTGAGCGCGTTTTATTAGTTGGCTGTGGCAAAGAACGAGAGCTAACTGAAACGCAATACAAGCAAATTATAGAAAAAACCATCACTACTTTAAATGATACAGGTGCATTAGAAGCGGTTTGTTTCTTATCAGAGTTACATATTAAAGGCCGCGATAGCTATTGGGCGGTTCGTCAAGCAGTAGAAGCAACACAAGATAGTTTATACAGCTTTGACCAATTCAAAACGACTAAAGATAGCGCGCGTCGTCCATTACGTAAACTGACCTTTAATATTCCAAGTCGCAAAGAATTAGCACGTGCCGAACTTGCATTACAACATGGAATGGCCGTTGCTGCTGGTATGAAGCTATGTAAAGATTTAGCTAACATGCCTCCTAATATTTGTACTCCTTTGTATTTAAGCCAACAAGCACAAGAGTTGGATCAACGTTTTGACAAAATCACTACCGACGTTGTTGATACTGAGCAAATGCAAGCGTTGGGCATGAATAGTTATTTGGCTGTAGCACAAGGTTCTGCGAACCCTGCTTATATGTCAGTGATTAATTACCAAGGCGGTCCTACAGACCAAAAGCCTATTGTCTTAGTCGGTAAAGGGTTAACCTTTGACTCAGGCGGTATTTCATTAAAACCAGGCGCAGGCATGGATGAAATGAAATACGATATGGGCGGCGCAGCATCAGTATTTGGTGCACTACAGGCTATCGCACAGTTGGATCTTCCGATTAATGTCATTGGTGTGATTGCTGGTGCTGAAAATATGCCATCAAGTAAAGCTTACCGCCCTGGTGATATCTTAACCACCATGTCGGGACAAACTGTTGAAGTATTAAATACCGATGCCGAAGGCCGTTTAGTATTGTGTGATGCATTAACCTATGTTGAACGCTTTAATCCTGAATGTGTTGTGGATATTGCGACCTTAACTGGTGCATGTATCATGGCCTTAGGTCATAACATCAGTGCATTAATGAGCCCTCATAAAGGCTTGGTGCATGAGATATTAAGTGCTTCCAACCAATCTGCCGATAAAGCTTGGCAACTACCAATGGATGATGAGTACCAAAAGCAGTTAGATAGTCCATTTGCAGATATGGCTAATATTGGTGGTCGTCCTGCTGGTTCAATTACTGCCGCTTGTTTCTTATCACGCTTTACTAAGGCTTACACTTGGGCACATTTAGATATCGCTGGTACAGCGTGGCGTTCAGGTGCGAACAAAGGGGCTACCGGTCGTCCTGTTTCATTACTTACGCAGTTTGTGATCAATCGTAGTGAACAAGAATCAGCGGAACTCGACGCGTAAATGCACATGATAAAAAAAAGCATGGGTCTATAATGAGCCAAGTCCTCTTTTATATACATGCAGAAGATGGCCCGACGGCGATAACTGATGCAAGTTTGCCAGCACATTTTGCGCAAGCTTGCCAGCTCGCGGCTTATTATTATCAGCAAAATAAAAAAGTATTTATTTATACTGAAAACCAGCAGGATGCATTTACTGTTGATGAATATTTGTGGCAATTTGATGGCGATAGTTTTGTGCCACATAATTTGATAGGTGAAGGACCACGTTATGGTTCACCTGTCGAAATTAGTTGGCTGGCACCACAGCACCCGCGTGCTGTATTGATTAATCTCAGCCAAAACATTCCGGAGTTTAATCTAAACTTCCAACAAATTATTGATTTTGTGCCAGCACAAGAGCAGTTAAAAATTAATGCGCGAGTGCGCTATAGTGCTTATAAAAAATTAGGCCACACCCTATCTACTCAAGATGTGTTAAACACATCTCAAGAGTCCACTAACCAGACAGAAGATAAATGATGGAAAAGACATACAACCCGAGTGCGATTGAGCAAAAAAATTACCAAACATGGGAAGAAAAAGGTTATTTCAAACCACATGGTGATACTGATAAAGAGAGTTTCTGTATCATGATCCCGCCCCCAAATGTTACGGGTAGTTTACACATGGGACATGCTTTCCAAGATACGATCATGGACACATTGATCCGTTACCAACGTATGCAAGGTAAAAATACACTTTGGCAAATGGGAACGGACCACGCAGGTATTGCGACGCAAATGGTCGTTGAGCGTAAACTTTTTGCAGAAACAGGCCAAACACGCAAAGAGTTAGGTCGTGAAACATTTATCGATAAAATCTGGGATTGGAAAGCAGAGTCAGGTGGCAATATTTCGCGTCAAATGCGCCGTTTAGGAACTTCTGTGGATTGGGACCGTGAACGTTTTACCATGGATGATGGCCTTTCTGAAGCGGTTAAAAAAACCTTTGTTGATTTATACAATGACGATTTGATCTACCGTGGTAAGCGCTTAGTTAACTGGGATCCTAAATTACATACTGCGATTTCTGATCTAGAAGTAGAAAACAAAGATGTTAAAGGTTTTATGTGGCATTTCCGTTATCCATTAGCAAACGGTGTAAAAACAGCAGATGGTAAAGATTACATTGTTGTGGCGACTACTCGTCCTGAAACAGTATTAGGTGATACCGGTGTTGCCGTTAATCCAGAAGATCCTCGTTACAAAAATCTCATTGGTAAAACGATTCTATTACCTTTTGTTAACCGTGAAATTCCAATTCTAGGCGATGAACATGCCGATATGGATAAAGGTACAGGCTGTGTAAAAATTACACCTGCACATGACTTTAATGACTATGAAGTGGGTAAACGTAACAAACTACCTATGATCAACGTATTGACCTTTGATGCATGTATTCGTGAAAGCGCTGAAGTATTTAATACCAACGGTGAAAAGAGTGATGATTACCCAAGTGATTTACCAGCACAATTCCAAGGTTTAACCCGTGAAGCTGCCCGTAAATTAGTCGTTAGTGAGTTAGATGCATTAGGTTTATTAGAAGAAGTTAAAGATCACGATTTAACAGTACCTTACGGCGACCGTGGCGGTGTAGTGATTGAACCAATGTTAACAGATCAATGGTATGTACGTGTTGCTCCGCTGGCTAAAACAGCTACTGAAGCAGTAGCAAACGGTGATATTAAATTTGTTCCACAACAATATGAGAATATGTACAACTCATGGATGAATGACCTTAATGACTGGTGTATCTCTCGTCAACTATGGTGGGGTCACCGCATTCCAGCTTGGTACGATGAAGCAGGTAAAGTTTACGTTGGACATGATGAAGCAGCAGTTCGTGCAGAACATAATTTAGATGATAGCGTTGTATTAAGCCAAGATGACGATGTGTTAGATACTTGGTTCTCTTCTGGTTTATGGACGTTCTCTACACTAGGTTGGCCAAACCAAACCATGGATCTCAAAACCTTCCACTCTACTGATGTATTGGTAACGGGTTTTGATATTATTTTCTTCTGGGTTGCGCGTATGATCATGATGACCATGCACTTTATGAAGAATGAAGATGGTACGCCACAGGTACCATTCAAAACCGTTTATGTGACCGGGCTTATCCGTGATGAAAATGGCGATAAAATGTCTAAATCTAAAGGTAATGTATTAGATCCTTTAGATATGATTGATGGGTTAGATCTTGAAAGCTTAGTGACTAAACGTACTGGTAACATGATGCAACCACAACTTGCAAAGAAAATCGAAAAAGACACTCGTAAAACCTTCGCTAATGGTATTGAGGCACACGGTACCGATGCACTACGTTTCACACTAGCAGCAATGGCATCAACGGGTCGTGATATCAACTGGGATATGAATCGTCTTGAAGGTTACCGTAATTTCTGTAACAAGTTATGGAATGCAAGCCGTTATGTATTAATGGATGCAGAAGAGCAAGACTTTGGTTTTGGTGATAACAAAGCAATGCAATTTAGCCTTGCAGATCGTTGGATCCAAGGTCAATTACAAAATATGATCAAAGAATTCCGTCAAGCATTAGATACCTACCGTTTCGATATCGCAGCCAATATTTTATACGATTTTATCTGGAATGAATTCTGTGGTTGGTATTTAGAATTAACCAAACCTGTTTTATTCAAAGGAAGTGAAGAGGAGCAGCGTGGTACACGTAATACATTAATCAATGTATTAGAAACGTTATTACGTGTTGCACACCCAATGCTACCGTTTATGACGGAAGAGATTTGGCAACGTGTTAAAGCAATCACAGGTCAAGGTGGTGATACCATCATGCTTGAAGCTTACCCAGAATATGATGCTGCACAGGTTGATGAACAAGCTGTTGCTGACCTTGAATGGGTTAAGAAAGTGATTGATGCGGTTCGTAACATTCGTGGTGAAATGGATATTAGCCCGAAAGTGCCACTTAACGTGTTAGTGAAAAATGCAAGTGCAGAAGATACGCGTCGCTTTGCTGATAACGAAGCTTTCTTGGGTGCATTAGCAAAATTAGAAACCGTTACCTTTGTTGCGGAAGGCAAAGAAACACCAGCTTCCGTTACTGCACTAGTGGGTGAATTAGAATTATTGATCCCGATGGCTGGTTTGATTGATGCTGAAGCTGAGCTAGCACGTCTAGCGAAGCAGCTCGAAAAAGCGAAAAAAGAGTTAGATAAAGTATCAGGCAAACTCAGTAACGAGCGTTTTGTTAGTAATGCACCTGAAGCGGTTATTATTAAAGAAAAAGCAAAGCAGGCTGAATACCAAACAACCTGTGACAAGTTGAATGCACAAATTGAGATAATTAAAGCATTGTAATACTAATCGCTATCATCCTATGATATTGGTTCAACATAAATAATAAAAAGGGAGCTTGAAATAAGCTCCCTTTTTTATACCGCTATTTTTAATAGCAATCCTTATTTATGCAGTTCTTTATTTCAAAAATTTTATCTATTTAGAATTTTAAATTATCTTGTAACTTTATGGTTGAGCTGATCTATACAGCACCATAAAAACATAATATTCATCATCAAAATAACAAATAAAAGCAGCCCAATCAAAACCTTAGCATTTATTTAACAAACCATTAAATATATAAAGCTCAACCATAAAAACTCCCCTACACTGCTTCTTCCTTGACCACCTCAACTAGAATTTTAATGATATTATTATGCACAACCTAAAACACTTTATGCTGTTGATATTGTTATTGGGAACTTTTCCTTCATCAGTTAACGCCCAAGATCAACGACATCAACTCCCTCCTGAAAAAATTATTGTTTGGCGTCATACCATCGATAATCCTTCTGCGATCATCATGGACACATTAACAAGAGCACTTGATATTACCCGTGATGAATATGGCGACTATGAAATTATTCCCTCCATGCAAATGGAACAAGGGCGAGCCGTTAAAAGATTATCCAAGGAATATAAAGGCAAACTAGATATAGCCTATTTCCCTACGACTAAAGAGCGAGAGGAACATGCAATTCCTATTCGCATTCCTCTACTTGGCGGGTTAATGGGATATCGATTATGTTTGATTAAAGAAAATAACCAATATAAGTTTTCTAATATTAATGACATACAAGACTTTATTGACCAAGGTTTAAGTATAGGACAACATCAAGACTGGCCAGACAGTACAATATTAAGAAACAATGGGTTAAAAGTAAGTACTACACACAAATATTCTTTATTGTTTGAGCAATTAAATAAACAACGTTTTGATTGTTTCTTACGTGGCGTCAATGAGATCAATGACGAATATATTCAGCATTCGAATGCACGCTTTGCAATTGAAAATAGCTTATTAATACACTATCCCTATTTGACCTTTTTCTTCGTCAATGAACAACGTCCTGAATTGGCTGAAAGGCTGACAATAGGGTTAACACGCTTACAAGAAAATGGCACATTAGCCAAACTGTTAGATTATTACTACAAGGATCGCCTTGACAAGCTACATTTATACAGCCGTAAAATTATCTACCTTAATAATAGCCTGTTATCGGAGCAATCATTACAATCAATGACAGTCATACCTTGGTTATAACTACTCTTATATAAGTAATGGTGATTATCCCTACAATATCGGTAACAATTGTAACCAGTACAACATCTTCAATAGTAAAAACACTACAGAGAGTAATAGCAATAAAATTGGATTGTACTTAATGGTAGAACTTAAGATCCTATTTATTGGCTAATTTATCCGCTTGCAATGCACCATAAAAGTGCGCCATATCAAGTTAATGCACCTAATTTCTTCATTATCGATAAAAAAATAACTATCATATAGTGGAATTCTTTCTATCTAACTGTTTTAAAATATATTTACTTTAATGGCTCAAATTATGCTTAATTTTTATTTATGATCTTTAAGCAACCTAGGCTACTATAGCGACCTTTCCAACCTATTGATTAATTGAGTAAATTACAAACAATTATAAATAAGAAGCTAACAGCGAGATAAACTACTTAATAGCGTAAATATTAAGCGATTTATGCTTCAACTTATTTATTAGTTAATAGAAAGAGTATTTTGGGAATCAAGTGAACGATGTTAATTTTATTGTAGAAATTCAGTCTTTAATGGTATTGCTTCTAATTAAAAATAGATGTTTTCTAAGTAGATCGCACATTAAAGTATTAGTTTCGTTTTACTGATAAATTTACTGTATACATAACAAGCTTAAACAAAGTATTAAAATAAATTAAACAAAGGAACTTATATATGTTTATTAAAAAAATAGCGCTTACAGCAATCGCTGGCGCAACTCTAATGGCCACATCAGCAATCGCTGAAACTAAACATGTTGTAATTGGCACCGGCGGCCAAACAGGCGTTTATTATCAAGTAGGTGGTGCAATTTGTCGCTTAGTAAATAAAGGATCTGCTGAGCACGAAATCAACTGTACGCATAAAACAGGTGGTTCTGTAACAAATATCAATGGTCTTCGTTCTGGTGACTTAGATATGGGTGTTGCGCAATCAGATTGGCAATACCATGGTTACAATGGTACAGCGCCAGAGCAATTCCCTAACGGTGCTTTTAAAGAGTTACGTGCAGTATTCTCAGTACATCCGGAACCGTTCACGGTTGTTGCTCGAGCAGACTCTGGTATCAAAACATTTGCAGACCTAAAAGGTAAAAAAGTAAATGTTGGTAATCCAGGTTCTGGCCAACGAGGCACAATGGAAGTATTAATGGGAAAAATGGGCTGGACAATGGACGATTTCGCTGTTGCTTCAGAGCTTAAATCATCAGAACAAGCTGCAGCTTTATGTGATAGTAAAGTTGATGCAATTATCTTTACAGCGGGTCATCCAAACGGTTCAATCAAAGAAGCAACTACTTCTTGTGATGCAATCTTAATCCCTGTTGATAATGCAGAAGCACAAAAACTAGCTGCTGATAATCCATACTATGCAATGACATCTATTCCAGGTGGCATGTATAAAGGAACTGATACAGATACAACAACATTTGGTGTTGCTGCAACATTTGTAAGTTCAACAAAAACAGACTCTGAAACCATTTACCAAATGGTAAAAGCTGTATTTGAAAACTTTAAACGCTTTAAGAAAATGCACCCTGCTTTTGCTCACTTAAAAGAGAGTGACATGATCAGCAAAAACTTATCAGCACCTTTACATGATGGCGCTGTTCGTTACTACAAAGAACGTGGTTGGATGTAATCCGTTAAGTTAATAAAGTAACCTCAAAGCAGAAGTTTGTTACTTCTGCTTTGTTCGTTTTAAAAGCGAATATACCCAAGCCATTTTCATTTAATCAAAAAGCTTAATCAAACAATAAAATGAATGTTGTTTGGGTATAAATAAAGACAATAACAACAAACAATACCATCAAACATTACACTGTATTTTAGATAGGACATTCACTATGAATCAACACAGTCCCAGTGACACACAAATGAGTGATGAAGATTTACAAGATCTTGTTGCTTCTAACGATACAGGCGGACGAAATCCGACTAACAATAACGTATTAAAGCTAATGGCTGGCGTTGCACTCGTCTGGTCACTATTTCAAATTTGGATAGCATCACCACTTCCCTTCACTATTGGATGGGGTGTTTTCTCAAGTAGTGAGGCACGTTCTATTCATTTAGGCTTTGCTTTATTTCTTGGCTTCTTAGCTTACCCAGCCTTTAAAAACTCCCCTCGTGACCATATTCCAATGGCTGACTGGTTGTTGGCAGGTTTAGGTTGTTTATGTGCGCTTTATCCATTTTTAGCAGACTCTTCGTTAGCGGAGAGTCTATTCGGTATGCGTTTAAGTAACCGTCCTAGTGCACCGAAACCTTTCGATATTGCCGTTGCGATAGTCGGAATGTTGATATTACTAGAAGCAACAAGGCGTGCCCTCGGTCCACCACTGATGGTGGTTGCAATGGTCTTCCTTTGTTATACCTTTTTAGGTCCTTACGCGCCTGAGCTTATTGCTTGGAAAGGGTCTACTTTTGGCGGAATAATGGATCATCAGTGGTTATTCTCTGAAGGTGTTTTTGGTATTGCTTTAGGTGTATCCACCGACCTTGTATTCCTATTTGTATTATTCGGCGCTTTATTAGATCGTGCTGGTGCAGGTAACTACTTCATTAAAGTTGCTTTTTCATTAATGGGACACCTTCGTGGTGGACCAGCAAAAGCTGCAGTTGTAGCATCTGGTATGACCGGACTGATATCAGGCTCATCAATTGCGAACGTGGTAACAACAGGTACCTTTACAATTCCAATGATGAAGCGAGTAGGTTTCTCTTCAGAAAAAGCTGGAGCGATTGAAGTCGCCTCCTCTGTAAACGGTCAAATAATGCCACCAGTAATGGGGGCGGCTGCCTTCTTAATGGTGGAATATGTCAATATTCCGTATTTTGATGTGGTTAAACATGCCTTTTTACCAGCAATTATTTCTTATATTGCTTTAGTTTATATCGTTCATTTAGAAGCGATGAAATTAAACATGCAAGGTTTGACTCGAGAAGATAGCGGTAAGTCAGTTAAAGATGTGTTGATATCTTGGGCAATGACACTACTACCAATTATTGCATTAGCCGGTGGAGCTTATTACTTATCTGAGCTTTATCACTTACTCGCAACTCCTCAAGCTCGTCTTGCGGCAGTGATTGCAGTGATCGCAATACAGTATGGTGTTTTAAAAACTGTCAAAGCAAAAGTCAGCGAAGAAAAAATTGCCAAAACGATTTCAACCGGAGCGATTGTATTAGGTAATATAGTGATTGGTGCTTTTGCACTGTTCTTTTTAATTAACACATTAAAAGAGAATGTTGACTCAGAAATGATGGTTTGGGTTGTCTCTGTTTTAGTACTTGTTGCCTACCTTATACTTACAAAAATTAGTTCCGCTTATCCTGACCTAGTAATGGATGACCCGAACTCACCGGTATTAACATTGCCTGAAACAGGTCCTACGGTGAAATCTGGATTACACTTTTTATTGCCAGTTGTTGTGTTGATCTGGTGTTTAATGATCGAGCGTAAATCGCCAGGGCTTTCTGCATATTATGCAACAGCCTTAATGATATTTATTCTTCTAACGCAACGTTTCCTGTTTGCCTTCTATCGTAAAGCGGACACAAGCAATAAATTTAAACTTGGTTTTAATGAGTTAACTGATGGTTTGATCATGGGCGCGCGAAACATGATTGGTATTGCGATTGCGACAGCAGCAGCGGGTATTATCGTTGGAGCCGTATCGCAAACCGGTGTTGGTTTAAAATTAGCAGCGCTAGTAGAGTACCTCTCTATGGGCCATATTATGCTAATGTTGCTTTGGACAGCCGTGCTGAGTTTAATCTTAGGCATGGGCTTACCAACCACAGCAAACTACATTGTCGTATCGTCATTACTTGCTCCAGTTATTGTTAGCCTTGGCCAACAAAATGGACTCATTGTTCCGTTAATTGCGGTACATATGTTTGTATTTTACTTTGGTATTATGGCCGACGTAACTCCCCCCGTAGGGCTCGCATCCTTTGCTGCTGCTGCGGTGTCAGGGGGGGATCCAATGAAGACCGGCTTTATTGCCTTCTTCTATTCACTGCGTACTGCGTTGTTACCTTTCCTGTTTATTTTTAATACTGATTTATTGTTAATCGATATTAACTTTACACAGGGCATATTTATATTTATTACCGCCACCATGGCGATGTTGATATTTACTGCGGGTACGCAAGGTTACTTCATGTCGAAGTCTAAATTATGGGAATCTTTTGCGCTAATTATCATTGCGTTCACATTATTCCGCCCAGGCTTCTGGATGGATTATGTTGTGCCACCATACGAAGAGCGTGCAGGTAGTGAGTTAGTATCTGCGATGGCAGAGGTCGCCCCCGGCACAGAGCTTCGTATTTTAGTTGACGGCCAAAATGACGTCGGAGATCCAGTGACATTAACGATGTTAATGATCGTAGGTGAAGGTGAAACAGGCGAAGATCGTATTGAGGACTATGGATTAGAGTTACTCGCTCAAGATGATGGTTCAATAATGGTTGATGGTGTTGGATTTGATAGTACTGCTGAAAAAGCTGGCTTCGATTTTGACCAAATTATTGTTGATGTAGGTATTCCGGCTGAGCGCCCAAGCAAAGAGTGGTTCTATATTCCTGCACTGCTTTTATTATGGTTTATTGTTGTTATACAACGTAGACGTCGAGATCTAGAAGCGGATAAAGCACCTGAAAAAAAGAGTATTAATGTATAAGTAATAGGTCATTTTTATGACCTATTTTCTGACTACTTGCACTTGAATCTAAGCCTTGATTAGCATGCTAATCGAGGCTTTTTTGTTTTAGTTAAGTCAACCTGACTACATTAGTTTGTAATCATAAAATTAGTGCACTCTCGTTTCACGTACTCTGCTTGGGAATGCATATTTTTGTACTGATGAGCTCGCTTGAAGTTTTAACTCGTCTTCGCTCGTAGTGGCGTTTTCTCATTATTAGCCGTGATTTCCCCCTGTCGGTGGTACGCCTTTCTCTTATCAGAAAAGAAAGGAGGAAAAGAGACTGACACCGAATCGTTTTCTGATCCAAGCTGAGGTTTTACATCAACATTGAGTTATTGATTTATTGTGGTTGAATGCAATATGTATTATTACAGTTTAATCTCGTCTCAGATGCTCTGGTTGGAAGCCTATAGTTTTTGAACTATCGTGATAGACGAGTCAATTTAAGCATCGCTAACAGTTATTTTCCCAGATAGCAGCTTCTCCTGCTTACTATTCCAATTGCTCATACCCCTTCACTTTAATTACTTTGTCTGTTCAGTAAAAATAGAACAAAATCGGGATTACTTTCTTCTATAACCAAGCGACTTGCGGGTACTTACTTGTTCAAGTAATTGGGTATATACAACAAGGGTTATCCGCTAATGACACATGTATTTCATCGCCACTGCCATGCCAAACTTCCTTCTATTGCTTCGGGCGAAGGGGTTTATTTATTTGATACTGAAGGTAAGCAATATTTAGATGGTTGCGGAGGTGCTGCTGTATCTAATTTAGGACATAACCACACCGCTGTTAAAGATGCGATTAAACAACAGCTCGATGCTATACCATTTGCGCATACAGGCTTTTTTACTAACCAAGTTAGTGAAGATCTGGCTACGTTATTAACTGACTTAGCCCCCGATCCTCTTAATCATGTTTATTTTGTTAGCGGCGGTTCAGAAGCTGTAGAGTCTGCATTAAAAATGGCTCGACAGTATTTTGTTGAAATAGGAAAGCCACAAAAAACACAGTTCATTGCAAGACGACAAAGTTATCATGGTAATACATTAGGAGCACTAGCTGTTGGTGGTAATGAATGGCGCAAGGAACCTTTTAGACCCTTACTTTCCTCTGTTCATCATATCTCGCCTTGTTACGCCTATCGTGACCAAGGTGACAATGAGACAGAGTTAGATTATTCAATGCGCGTCGCCAATGAGCTAGAAACAAAGATACTTGAAGTTGGTGCAGACAATGTGATGGCATTTGTGGCTGAGCCAGTAGTCGGAGCAACCACGGGAGCGGTGCCTGCAACGGAAGGCTACTTTAAACGTATACGTGAAATTTGTGACCAATATGATGTACTTTTAATTCTTGATGAAGTGATGTGTGGTATTGGCCGCACCGGGACTTTTTATGCATTTGAACAAGATAAAATAATTCCTGACTTAGTAACTATCGCCAAAGGACTAGGTGCAGGTTACCAACCTATCGGTGCAGTGGTTGCTAGCAGTAAAATTTATGATGCTATCGCTAATGGCAGTGGATTTTTTCAACATGGCCATACCTTTATGGCTCACCCGATGGCATGTGCATCGGCCTTAGCAACCATCAATACGATTCTAAATGAACATTTATTAGATAAAGTGACCGAACAAGGCGAAAAGCTAAAAAATAAACTTGAAGTAGCACTTCAGCCTTTGCCTTATGTCGGTGATATAAGAGGACGAGGACTCTTTTTAGGTGTTGAATTAGTAGCAGATAAATTAACAAAAACGCCGCTAGCAAGCAGTACTGAAGCGAATAAAAAAGTAAAAAATATTGCAATGCAACATGGCTTAATGTGTTATCCAATGGCAGGGACTATAGACGGAAAACAAGGTCATCATATTTTAATTGCTCCTCCTTTTATCATTAATGATGAACAACTAGATGAATTAGTCAGTAAACTAACCTCTGCTTTAATTGAAGCAGCTAAGGCATGGGGATAAATATGCAATATATTGATAATAAAGCAGCGATTATTGTTGCTCCTAATGGCGCAAGAAAAACAAAACAAGATCATCCTGCTTTGCCAATAACAACCGCAGAGATCGTTGCTGACGTGATTGCATGTCGAGATGCAGGCGCAGCCATGGTGCATTTACACGCAAGGGATAAAAATGGCCTACATTCTTTGGCTATTGACGATAACCTATTAACTCAAGAAGCACTCAAAACCGCGGTTGGTGACAGTGTTATAGTGCAACTAACCACTGAAGCTATTGGCCAATACACACCGCAACAGCAAATGCAGCTAATTAAAGAAACAACACCTGAAGCAGCTTCGTTTGGGCTCAATGAGCTTATTCCCGATGACTCTTATTTACCTGAGGCAGAAAAATTTTTCAACTGGGTTGCTGATAGCGGCATGATTGCACAATATATTTTGTATTCGGCAGAAGATTTAACACGTTATTTTAGTTTAATTAAACAGGGAATCTTGCCTAATAAAAACCATCATTTATTATTTGTTTTAGGCCGATACCATAAAGATTTATTATCTTCACCTAGGGACTTATTGCCATTTTTAAAGCAACCTGATTTTAAGCAATTAATGGAAAGTGGTGATAAACGTTGGGCTGCTTGTGCCTTTGGGCCTAGTGAGCAAAAGTGCTTAACAAGTGCCATGCTAATGGGCGGGGATATTCGAGTAGGGTTTGAAAATAACCTACATAATAGCCATGGCGCAAAAGCACATAGCAATGCACAACAAGTAACGGATATTAAAGCATTAACAAGTTTACTGAATATAGACCTTCATGACGCACACAGCTTTCGTAAAGCTTTATTGAGTTAAGCTAGCTTAGGTTGAGTTAGGTTAAACTGAGTTGAATTAAGTTAAGCCGAGTAAGATTAAGCTAAATGAACTTAACTCTTAAAAACGCCAAAATCACAACCTTCAAGTCGAAAAAGAAAGTGTTGATGCTTATATTGATGTTCAGCACTTTTTTATTTAACTTTTTAATACAGCCTTTTCATTGTTTTTTTCTTCACCTAGCCTAGCTGCTTTAATTACAATCTTTGCCCAAACAATGGTTTAACCAACGACTAAATTCATAAATTTTTCTGGAAGAGAGCCTATAGCTAGGTATAAAGACATAATAACCATAACTGGTTTGCATCGATAAATTAAGAGGATTAACTAAATCGCCACTTTGTAACGATCCTTCGACCATAAAATCGGGTAGGAGAGCAAGGCCTAAACCATCTTTTGCCGCTTCTAAAGACATATAAAAATGCTCAAACCCAGTGGCACTATATTGACTGTTATAAACTAACCCTTTGTATTTTTTAAATTGCTCCCAGAGGTGAGGACGAGTGATATGCGGGATCAAGGTTTGCTTTTTAATATCTTCAATACAAGTTATTGGATTATTCATCATTAACTTGGCAGAAGCGACTAATACAAGGCGCTCACGTCGTAACAAAGTCGCATTTTCATAATGTTGTGAGATAGGCAGGCAACGAATAGAAAGGTCGCTATCGCCGTTAGTTTGATTGATTAGACCATCACCGGTTTTAATGCTGACTTGGATTTTGTTGTTTAAATGATGGAACGCTTCAATACGAGGAACTAACCATAAGCTTGCAAATGAAGGCGTTACATTTAATGTCAGTACTTCTTGAGCATGATCTTTTGTGCTCAAACTCGTGGTTGCATATTGAATTATTTCGAGGGCTTCAATGATTTTAGGAAGATAACTCTCACCCGCCGAAGATAATTTAATACCATTAAGGTGTCGACTGAATAGAGGTTGTTGTAATTGTTGCTCTAACACCGATATTTGTTTGCTCACAGCACCTTGAGTAACAAACAACTCTTTTGCCGCTTTTGAAAAACTCAAGTTATTAGCTACGGCAACAAAGGTTCGTAAAGCTTTTATTGAGGGTAAGTTAGCTTCATTAAGCATCACGTTTCACCATACGAACAAGTAATGTTAGGCAGAGGAATTAACAAAGAAGCAATAGCATTAAAATTTAGCCGCTCATCTATCTGATTAAAGATAAACGACCTCATTATTGCAATAGAAATTAACCTTGTGGTTTTACAACTAACACATGCACAGGTGAGTTTTGTACCACTTTACTCGCAACAGAACCTAACATAACCTTATCTACTTTTGAACGTTTATGGCTAGGCATAATGATCAGATCTACTTTTAATTTTTCTGCATATTTGATGATCGTTTTATATGCTTTACCTTCTGCAACATAGGTTGTGTAATCAATTTTTTCTTTCATTTGTGATTCAGCAAATTTAGCCAACTGTGTTTTTATATCGGCTTTCATTTTTTGTGCTGCATCTTTAGGAAAGTAAGTCGCAACCATCGACATATGCACGCCTGGTAAAACGGTTAAAAGATGTATATGGGCATCGGTATTTTTACCATACCAAATAGCGAGTTGCACAGCTTTATCTGAAAAGCCTTTTTCATTTAAATCGATAGGAACAAGGATATTTTTATACATAATTTTTACTCTTATTTTGGAGTAGCAGAATCTGAATTTTACGTAACAAGTATATGAACAATACTGTCATATAGAAAGGGAAAGTTAGATTCTAAAGTGTTTAATTTGAACTAGCTTTTACTGTTAAAATTGAAAAATATAAATTTCGCTTAATTATTCGTGTGCCACGCTTTTTAATAGGCGATCCATCGCTCTATATGTTAACGCTTCGCATAAGTGGGTTTTTGAAATATCAGTTTGACCTTGAAGATCGGCAATGCTTCTTGCCACTTTTAACAGGCTATGCCAAGCACGAATCGACAACCCCATTTTTTCAATTGCTTGTTCCAGAAACAAGGCATCTTGTTGGCTTAATATACAAAAGTTATTGATTTCCTGGCTAGACAAATAGTGGTTTAACTTGCCCTGACGCTGTAGCTGAATTTTTCTTGCTTTTAACACTCTTTCTTTTACATCACAGCTCTTTTCAGTTAAGTTTTTCGCGCCTTGTTGAGATTCAGCCAACATACCTTTAGGTAATAAGGGCACCATTAGCGACAGAGAGAATCGATCTAAAAAAGGGCCAGACAAACGATTCAGGTAACGTAATATTTGGTCTGGCGTACTGCGTCTTAAATTTCCAGATATATGCCCGCAGGGGCTTGGGTTCATGGCTGCAATTAATTGAAAATGTGCCGGAAAGGTTACTTGGTTAGCCGCTCTTGAAATAGTGACGTCATGTGTTTCCATTGGCTGGCGCAAACTATCTAACACTTGCCTCGGGAATTCAGGTAGTTCATCGAGGAATAATACACCATGGTGTGATAACGAAATTTCTCCCGGCTTAGGCTTACCCCCGCCTCCAACTAACGCAACAGAAGATGCGCTATGATGTGGCGCGCGATATGGAGGCAAAAACCAATCGTCACGTCGTTTGCCACAGACGGAATAAACCGCAGCGGTTTGTAAAGCTTGTTCCTCTTCTAAATTAGGTAAAAGTGTCATAAAACGCTCAGCAAGCATACTTTTCCCGGTTCCTGGAGGGCCGATTAACAATAAATTATGAGATCCCGCCGCCGCCACTTCCAACACTCTTTTTGCTTGTTCTTGACCTAATACATCTGAAAAATCAACCTCACTCTCTTTACTCACTGGCGCTGCGCTTTGTTGTGCCGCCTGTAACGTTGTTTGTTGCTGTAAAAAAGCACACACATCTAATAGATGAGGAGCAACAAAACCTTGTGCTCCTGTTAAGGCACATTCATGCTGATTATCGGCACAAACTATAACTTGTCGCTGTTGTTTTTTTGCGGCTAGGGCACAGGGAATAATGCCATCAACACTGCGTAACTCACCGGACAAGGATAATTCACCATAACATTCATAGTTCAAAATATCGGGACATTGAATTTGCTCAGAAGCGATTAAAATACCTAACGCGATCGCCAAGTCGAAACGCCCTCCTTCTTTAGGTAAATTAGCGGGCGCTAAATTAACAGTAATTCTTTTACTGGGAAACTTATAATGGCTATTGAGAATGGCGCTTCGTACTCTATCCTTTGCTTCTTTTACCGAGGTTTCAGGTAAACCAACCAGCGAAAAACCAGGCAAACCAGTACCTAGATGAACTTCCACCTCAACTTCCGGTGCATCTACGCCTGAAATAGCTCGGCAAACTAACCTTGCTAACGCCATGTTGTTCTCCTTTTTTAAACAATAGTTATCATCTAAACCTGCTTACCATTAAAACTTGGTTATCATTAAAGCTTTGTTAGCATTAAAACTAAGTGAGCCATCAAACTAGTCATTAGTTAAAACTAGTCATCCATCAAGATCGATGATCCACTAAAACTAAGTCGCCTATTAATTTACAGTATCGAATAGGTTGCGCTACAAAACGCGAACAAGTGATTGTTCTATCAATAATTTGCTTAAAAATGTGACAAATGTTGTTTGATAAGCGCTTTTTTGCTATAAAGAGCACCCTTTTTTAAATTCAAATTGGCAGTTTTTGAATGCCCTTTGATTACCTTCATTAAATTCAGGAAGAGCGCATGAATGGTGCAAACTTTGTTGTACACGCTTTAAAAGAACAAAACGTAACACAGGTATTTGGCTACCCTGGCGGTGCTATTATGCCGCTCTACGATGCGCTATATGATGGAGGTGTTGAACACTTACTTTGTCGCCATGAGCAAGGTGCTGCGATGGCTGCAATCGGGTATGCTAGAGCCACGGGTAAAGTAGGCGTATGTATAGCTACGTCAGGCCCGGGTGCAACCAATTTGATCACAGGTTTAGCTGATGCATTATTAGATTCAATTCCTATTATCGCTATCACCGGACAAGTACCAACCAATTTAATTGGTACCGATGCCTTCCAAGAAATTGATGTATTTGGTTTATCATTAGCCTGTACCAAACATAGTTTTATGGTTCAAAGCGCAGACCAGCTAGGGCCTATCATTGAACAAGCCTTTGAAATCGCTACCACTGGCCGCCCAGGTCCAGTACTGATTGATTTACCTAAAGATATTCAAATCGGTCCCAGTGTTGCGCATACTCTTGCGAAATTAGTTCATAGTAATAATTATTTAGACAACCGACTGATTGCACAAGCGAAACTGATGATTGAGTCCTCAAATAAACCACTACTGTATGTTGGTGGCGGTGTTGGTATGGCCAATGCAGTAAGTGAATTGCGAGATTTTATTGAACAAACCAGAATACCTAGTGTTTGTACCTTGAAAGCAATCGGCTGTATTCCTCATCACTCCCCCTACTTTATGGGAATGGTCGGTATGCACGGTAGTAAAGCATCTAATTTAGCGATTCAAGAATGTGATTTACTAATTGCTATTGGAGCCCGTTTCGATGATCGAGTGACAGGAAAGTTGGATGAGTTTGCACCTAATGCAAAGGTGATCCATTTAGATGTTGATGCCGCTGAAATAGATAAATTACGCCAAGTAACGCTTTCAATGACTGACGACTTGAAACAGGTTTTGCCCGCGATCACTATTAAACCTAATATTACTCCCTGGAAAAAACATATTGCGACAATGAAAGCAAAGCATGTGAGTCGATATGATCATCCAGGTGAGCCTATTTTTGCACCTGCATTATTGCGTCAGCTTGCTCAGTCGATTCCCGGTGATACGGTAATTTGTAGCGATGTAGGGCAACATCAAATGTGGGTTGCACAGCATATGTTTGTAGATCGCCCAGAAAACCACATCACCAGTTCAGGTTTAGGGACTATGGGATTTGGTATCCCAGCCGCTGTTGGCGCTCAAGTTGCTCGCCCTAATGATATGGTTATTGCGATTTCCGGTGATGGTTCATTTATGATGAACGTACAAGAATTAGGTACCATTAAACGTAAAAAATTACCGATTAAAATCCTATTGATTGATAACCAACGTTTAGGCATGGTGAGACAATGGCAAGAGCTATTTTTTAACGGTCGTTATAGCGAAACAATTTTAACAGATAATCCTGATTTTGTGACCTTAGCGAGTGCTTTTGATATCCCAGGTGAAACCATTGAAACTAAGTCGCAAATAAGCCAAGCATTACAACGTTTATTGACAAGTGAAGGGCCTTATTTGTTACATGTTTCAATCTCAGAAGCAGAGAATGTTTGGCCGCTAGTGCCACCTGGTGCACCTAATGACAAAATGATGGAGAGTATCGAATGAAGTCTTTATTAATTATTGAAGCTAAAAATAGCCCAGAGTTTTTAGAGCGGTTATTGCGCGTTTGTCGTCATCGAGGATTTACTACCACCAACATCAATGCTGAGACGGGTAATTCGCAACAAACCTTACACATTACTATTACCGTGGTCAGTGAGCGAAACATTAGCTTATTGACTAAGCAAATTGAAAAAATTATAGGGGTCAAGCAAGTGGCAACCCTACGACAAGAAAAAAATATCAAAGCAACAGCGTAAATTGCAGATTGTGCCGTAACAGGATATCTGTTTTACTGCTATTAACACTTATTTATATCAGCGCCAAGTAGTTTGGCCAGCAAGCAGTTTAAGGAAATTAACATGCCAGTTTATCGTTCAAAAACATCAACACACGGTCGTAACATGGCAGGTGCTCGTGCATTATGGCGCGCAACTGGTGTAAAAGATGATGACTTCGGAAAACCGATCATTGCTATCGCAAACTCATTTACACAGTTTGTACCGGGACACGTTCACTTAAAAGATATGGGCCAATTGGTTGCTCGTGAAATTGAAAAAGCCGGTGGTATCGCCAAAGAATTTAATACCATTGCTATTGATGATGGTATCGCAATGGGTCACTCAGGTATGTTATACAGCCTGCCTTCACGTGATTTGATCGCTGATTCAATTGAATATATGGTCAACGCTCACTGTGCAGATGCGATTGTTTGTATCTCTAACTGTGACAAAATAACTCCGGGAATGTTAATGGCGGCATTACGCTTAAACATTCCGGTTATTTTTGTATCTGGCGGCCCAATGGAAGCAGGTAAAACTAAGCTTTCTGATCAAATCATCAAACTAGACCTTGTTGATGCAATGGTAATGGGACCTGATAAAAACGTCTCTGATGAAGATTTAGAAAAAGTAGAGCGTAGTGCTTGTCCTACTTGTGGTTCTTGTTCTGGTATGTTTACCGCGAACTCAATGAACTGTTTAACTGAAGCGTTAGGTTTATCACTACCGGGTAATGGCTCAATGCTAGCGACACACGCTGACCGTGAAAACTTATTTTTAGAAGCTGGTCGTCGTATTGTTGATATTGCGAAACGTCACTACCAAGAAGATGACTACTCTGTATTACCACGTTCTATCGCTGGTCGCCCTGCTTTTGAAAATGCAATGGCACTAGATATTGCGATGGGTGGTTCAACTAATACTATTCTGCATTTATTAGCCTGTGCACAAGAAGCGGAATTAGACTTCACCGTTGCAGATATGGATAAGATGTCTCGTCGTATTCCACAGCTTTGTAAAGTTGCACCTTCTACACCTGAATACCATATGGAAGATGTACATCGCGCCGGTGGTGTAATGGCAATCTTAGGCGAGTTAGATAGAGCAGGTTTATTAAATAGTGACATTCCTACTATTCTAAGCCCGACCATGAAAGAGCAGCTTGCTCATTACGATATCATGCAAACTAAAGACCAAGCGATTATCGACTTCTATCGTGCTGGCCCTGCTGGTATCCGTACCGTAAAAGCATTTAGTCAATCTTGTCGTTGGGATACCGTAGATAATGACCGTAAAAACGGTTGTGTTCGCTCACTTGAGAATGCCTTCAGTACCGAAGGTGGTTTAGCAGTATTATTCGGTAATATGGCAGTTGATGGCGCGGTAGTTAAAACTGCGGGTGTTGATGACGATAACCTAACATTTACTGGCCCAGCGAAGATATACGAAAGCCAAGATGATGCTGTTGAAGCAATTCTAGGTGGCAAAGTGGTTGCGGGTGATGTAGTTGTTATTCGTTACGAAGGTCCACAAGGTGGCCCGGGTATGCAAGAAATGCTTTACCCAACGTCTTACCTTAAATCAATGGGACTAGGCAAGCAGTGTGCATTGATTACCGACGGTCGGTTCTCTGGTGGCACTTCTGGCCTGTCAATTGGCCACGTTTCACCAGAAGCAGCAGCAGGTGGTGTGATTGGTTTAATTGAAAACGGTGACATCATCGATATCAACATTCCAACTCGTGCAATGGACTTAAAAGTCTCTGAAGAAGTACTTGCTGAACGTCGTGCGAAACAAGATGTTATTGGCTGGAAACCTGTTGATCGTATTCGCCCTATTTCTGCAGCATTAAAAGTGTATGCGATGATGGCAACATCAGCAGATAAAGGCGCTGTACGCGATTTATCTAAACTTAAATAGCCTTTAACAGCCTTAAATCTAGGTATTGAATAAACTAAAATAACTATTTAAATAAAATAGATAAAGAAAAAGCCCATTCTGATTATAAATCATAATGGGCTTTTTTATTGTTTATCATTTATATGTGATAACGCTAGATTACTTTGGTAAAAAATAATATCAGCTATTTTTTCTATTAGGTATCACGCTGGATCTTTCAACTAAAGTGGGTTCAAGCTGGATCTCTAAATCAGTATCTCGTTGAGTTTGTATTTTATCTAATAAAGTATCAAATGCTTGCTGGCCAAGATGAAACTTAGACTGATGGATGGTGGTGAGCGAGGGGCTCATATAGCGCGCTATTTTAATATCATCGTATCCAATAATAGACAAATCATCAGGAATTGATAATCCTAACTCGTTAGCCATATTAATCACCCCCATTGCCATCATATCGTTACATACAAATAATGCCGTTGGCAGAGTTCCTTGCGCATATAAAGCTTTAAAAGCAACCGCACCACCTTCACACTCAAAGTTTGCCGGTACAATCCAGTGATCATTAATAATTAGGTTTGCATCCAGCATTGCCTGTTTAAAACCAGCGTAACGTTTCTTTGCCGTAGGTTTATCTAGCGGACCATGGATACAGCCAATATCAGTATGGCCTTGCTTAATCAGGTATTGAGTTGCAATATAACCACCACGGTAGGAGTTGTCTTGAATTTTATCGGCGGGGAAGTGTGTTTCACCTGAGTCCATAACGACTGTGGGTACGGGCTTATGTCGCGCAAAAATATCTATATTTTGGTTCACTAATTCATCACTCATTAGCAATAATCCATCTACTCTTTTTTGCAGTAACATATCAATATTAAATCGCAGCCGGTCAAAATCTCCTTCGGTATTACATAACAATAAATTGTACCCCTGCTCATAACAACGACGTTCCACCCCCTTTACTACTTCAGCAAAAAAAGGGTTGATTGAAGTCGTCACTAACATACCAAAAGTATGCGTGTTTTTTAACTTTAGGCTACGAGCGAGCGCAGAGGGAGCGTAATTTAATGCCTCAACGGCGGTTAACACTTTTTCGGTAACAGCTTCACTAACATAACGAGTCTTATTTAATACATGACTCACAGTGGAAGTAGAAACTTGGGCATGCTTTGCTACATCTTTAATAGTGGCCATTGTTTTATTTATTTCCTTGCTGTTATGCTCTTGCAGCTATGCTCTTTTAGTTAAGAACTCAGTTACATCTTGACGATATGGAATAGAGGATTGAGCACCTTGACCGGTCACAGTAATGGCAGCGGCTGCATGGGCAAATTGTACCGCTTCGTTTAAAGACTTATCTTCTAATAATGCCGTTAAAAAAGCACCATTAAAGGTGTCTCCTGCCGCTGTTGTATCAACCGCATCAACTTTATAACCCATAATCTGTGAACCTTCACCTTCTTTACTTAACCACACCCCTTGACTACCTAAAGTAATCAATACGGTTTTAATCTGTTTTTTGTGCAGCGCATCTGCAGCTAGTTGCGCGGATTGTGCATCAAACACCTTAATACCTGTCAGTATTTCAGCTTCTGTTTCATTCGGTGTAATAATATCAATCAGTTTTAATAGTTTATCACTGAGGTGTTGAGCTGGCGCAGGATTAAGAATAACAGTAGTACCGGATTTATTTGCAATTTCAGCGGCATATTCGATGCTTTCCATTGGTACTTCTAGTTGTAATAACAACATATCAGCCTGTTCGATAATGCGAGTATGCGCAGCAATACGCTGTGGTGTTAAACATGCATTTGCTTCAGCAGAAATACAAATACTGTTTTCTCCCGTAGCTGCAACCTGAATCATAGCGATTCCAGTTGGCGTATCCTTTTCAATCATGACTGCATCAATATTAATACCGTCTTTTTCGAACTCTTGTCGGATATTAAGACCAAAACTATCATCTCCTACACAGGCAATAAAGCTAACATTTGCCCCTAGACGAGCAGCAGCAACCGCTTGGTTTGCTCCTTTACCACCGGCAATAACAGAATAACCTTGCCCATGTAATGTTTCGCCTGGACGGGGAAAGCTACCAACCCTCAGAACATGATCTGCATTAACACTGCCTAGTACTGTTAGTTGACGCATAAGAATACCTTTTGAGATGGGTTACATAAAATTAGCCTACTAAGCCAATATACATAACATATTAATAAATAGAGACTAATAAATTTAAATTCTAAATAAGTGTAAACAAGAGAGGTCACTTTACGTAACCTCTCTATAAATTATTTTACAATCATCATTAATGGTACAGGAATGCTTTTAGCAACGGTTTTGCCCGTTAAAACTGCAACAGCTGATTCAACACCGATTTCACCAATTAGCGATGGTTGTTGTGCAATTGTTGCACCTAAAAGACCACGCTTAACGGCTGCGATACCATCTTCAGTGCCATCAAAACCAACGATTAAGATGTCTTTACCTGAAGCTTGTACAGCGCGGAATGCACCTAATGCCATTTCATCATTTTGCGCAAATACGGCTTGAGTTTGTGGTTGTGACGAAAGTAAGTTTTCCATTACATTTAACCCTTTAGTACGGTCAAAATCAGCTGGTTGACTCGCCAATAATTGCATATTTTCACTCTTAACTGCTTTCATAAAGCCTTCACCACGTTCACGTGCAGCAGAGGTACCGGCAATACCTTCAAGTTGAACAATTTTTGCATCTTTACCAATTTTTTCACTGATATATTTACCCGCCATCTCACCACCGGCAACATTATCAGAAGCGATATGGCTAACGACTTCACCGTTATTTGCCGCTCTATCTAAGGTAAACACAGGTGTATTGGCTTTATTCGCCATACGTACTGCATTAGATACAGCATCAGAATCCGTTGGATTGATTAGAATCGCTTTTACACCACGTACTAATAAATCTTCAACATTTGCTAGCTCTTTACTTGGATCATTTTGTGAATCAAGCACAATCAATTTGTAATCTAGCTCTTTTGCTTTTTTCTCTGCACCTTCTTTCATGGTCACAAAGAATGGATTATTAAGTGTTGAAACCACCATCGCAATCGTATCTTGTGCTGCTGCGCTAGCATTAAAAGTAGCTGAAATAACAGCGGCTGAAATTAATGTAGTTAACTTTTTCATTGAACATTCCTTTTCTTGGTTTTAAAAAATAAATTAATGTAAATTTACATAACTTGTTATCTATTAGTGATTGTTTATCAATTGTTATTTATTGATTGTTTGTTATTTATTACCTGTCACTGTTGAGTGTTTATTTATTTTTGTTATCGACTAATACGGCTAACAAAATAACGGCTGCTTTTACTATCATTTGGAAGTATGAAGACACATCTAATAGATTTAAGGCATTATTTAAAACACCAATAATCAATGCACCGATCAAAGTGCCCATGATGTAACCTCTACCGCCGGCTAGACTTGTTCCACCTACCACAACGGCAGCAATCGCATCTAATTCATAGCCCATGCCCGCGGTTGGCTGTGCCGATGACAAACGAGAAGTGATAATAATGCCTGCAAGTGCCGATAATAAACCGCAGATGGAGTACACACCGATCTTGATGCGGTCAACGTTAATGCCCGATAATTTTGTCGCTGACTCATTACCACCCAAAGCATAAACATAACGTCCAAAACGCGTGTGATTTAATAGATACCAAATCCCTGCAAAAACAAAAATCATTAACCAAACTGGTACAGGAATGCCAAACATGTAGCCAGTACCAAACCATGCAAAGCTATCTGCAACATCGGTGAATCCCGTTGAAATTGGACGACCATCGGTATAAACCATGGTGACACCACGTAATAATGTCATCATTACCAACGTAGCAATAAAAGCTTGAACTTTACCCTTAGAAATAATAAGACCAGCCATAGAGCCTAATACTGCGCCACCTAATAAAGAGACAGGTACTGCAATCAGCACAGGAATCTCTAAGCTGATCATACTAGCCGCAAAGGCGCCACATAGCGCTAGGATAGAGCCTACACTTAGGTCAATGCCTGCGGTTAAAATAACCAAGGTCATTCCTGCCGCTAAAATAGCAATAACTGAAGTTTGACGTAAAATATTAAGAATATTATCAATCGTAAAAAAGTATTCATTGAGCACTGAAACAACGGCTATTAATACGATTAATGCAATCAGTGACTTTTGCTCGATCAACCACTCTTTACTCAGAAAGTGCCTTTTCGATGTTCCTGTTTCAGAACTTGTAATATTTGAACTCATGCTGCTACCTCGTTGTTATTTTTACCAACGGCACAAGCCATTAGTTTTTCTTGATCGGCTTCTTTGGCGCTAAATTCACCACTTATTTGACCTTGATGCATCACTAAAATGCGGTCACTCATCCCTAGTACTTCAGGCATTTCAGATGACACGAGAATGATGCTCATGCCTTCCGCTTTAAATTTATTAATCAGTTGGTAAATCTCTTTTTTGGCACCCACATCAACACCACGTGTCGGTTCATCTAAAATCAATACTTTAGGCTTAGTCATCAATCCTTTAGCAATCGCAACTTTTTGCTGATTACCACCGGACAAATTACCAATAATTTGATTCATTGAAGGCGTTTTAATGTTGAATAAACGAATAAAATCATTAACCGATGTTGCTTCCGCTTGATGATCTAATTGCCAGCCTTTAGATAAATCTTTGAGTGCACATAAAGACATATTATCTTTAACGGACAACCCTAAAACCAATCCATCACCTTTGCGATCTTCTGAAATATAAGCAATGCCATGATTCAATGCTTGCAATGAAGAACTAGGATTAATCACTTGGCCATTCAGAATGATATCCCCTGATTCGCGAGTGAGTGCGCCATAAATTACTTTCATTAATTCAGTACGACCTGCCCCCATCAATCCAGATACACCTAAAATTTCACCATGGTTTAAAGTAAAACTGACGCCATGTGTGGCTTTCGCATATAACTCTTTCACTTCTAAACAAACAGTACCGTGAGTACTTGCAATACGAGGATATTGCTCATCTAATCGGCGCCCTACCATTAATTCAATTAAGGTATCTTCATCCATCGACGAAACTGTTTTTTCCGCAATAAACTTTCCATCGCGTAACACGGTAATGTCATCACAAACTTCAAAAATTTCTTTCAAACGGTGAGAGATATAAACAATGCCATAACCTTCATCACGCAGTTCATTGATCACCACAAATAATGAATCAACTTCACTGTCCGTCAACGCATCAGTAGGCTCATCCATAATGATTACTTTAGATTCAAAGGATAAAGCCTTAGCAATTTCGACCATTTGCTGCTCACCTAAACTTAACTCATTAAGAGGAGTAGATGATTTGTGTTTTACCTTTAAGCGCTTCAGTAGTAGATCTGCTTGCTCAAACATAAGTGACCAGTTAATTGCCCCAAAGCGATTAGTTACTTCACGCCCTAAAAATATATTTTCTGCAATTGTCAATTCAGGTAACAGATTTAACTCTTGATGAATGATACTAATACCAGCCTTTTGTGACTCTCTAGGCCCATTAAAACTAACCACTTTATCTTGATAGCGAATTTCACCTTCATCCAATGAATAAATCCCAGTGATCACTTTCATCAAGGTCGATTTTCCCGCCCCATTTTCGCCCAACAAAGCCATTACTTGTCCGGGATAAACATTTAGGCAAGCCCCATCCAACGCTTTCACACCCGGGAAGGACTTATTGATATTATTAAGTTGTAATATTGGCTGTTTCATTTTTATCCTCACGACTAAAAAACTACACCGGATTGAAAAATAACATTGGCATAAGGCGTACATTCTCCAGTACGTACCACTGCTTTGCTTTCAATAGTGCGATCTTTAAATGCTTGGTGACTGATATAGGTAATATCGATGTGATGTCCAGATACTTGCTCTTTTTTAATTAAATCTAACAATTGCAGATGCAATTCTGGACTCACTTGTTTTAATTCTTCAGCCAATATAGCACCTGTTATTTGCATCTCGCTGAGCACAACAGCAACGGTATCGATAAATGCAGGGACGCCATGCGTTAAAGCAAGATCAATACGCTCTGGTTGGTTTGGAATAGGTAAACCTGCATCGCATATTGTTATTTCATCAAAATGCCCTAATGAGGCAATGCAATAAGATAATTTTGCATTTAACAGTGCTGATTTTTTCATTTTAGAACCTCAAGACAATTAATATTTGTTTTAAAAACACGCAATGAATATAACTTAATTTACCAACGAAACGTTTGCGCAATCGTTTCGATGAGTGAAATTTAAACGTTATTAAATAAATTGCACGTATTGATGGCAAAAAAAGAGAGCCGCTTCACGATATTTTTTTTGAGAATGAACATCACAAAAATAAACAGAAATGATGCTTGCTTAACAATAGGAAGATTGATATTAATAAAACGGTCACCAACATTAACGGGAAAATTTATGACTAACCAATTATTACAACTCAAAGAAATGTCGACTGTAGTCGCTGATACAGGTGATGTTCAAGCGATTAAAGAATATCAGCCACAAGATGCAACCACTAACCCATCTTTATTATTAAAAGCAGCTTCACTAAGCCAATATCAAGGTTTATTACAACAAGCAACAGAATGGGCTAAACAACAATCACAAGATATCCAACAACAGACGATTGATGCTAGCGATAAATTATCGGTTTTAATCGGTTTAGAAGTGCTTAAAATTATTCCAGGAAGAATCTCTACAGAAGTGGATTCTCGCCTTTCATTTGATACAGAAGCATCGATTTTAAAAGCCCGTAAATTAATTGCTTTATATAACCAAGCAGGTATTCAAAACGATCGTATTCTAATTAAATTAGCAGCCACTTGGGAAGGTATAAAAGCCGCTGAAATACTTGAAAAAGAGGGAATTAATTGTAACCTAACTTTATTATTTAGTTTTGCTCAAGCGCAAGCCTGTGCGGAAGCTGGCGTATACCTAATCTCTCCTTTTGTAGGCCGTATTCTGGACTGGTATAAAAAGCAAACAGGTAAAGAGTCTTATCCAGCAGATGAAGATCCTGGTGTTATTTCCGTTACTGAAATTTATAATTATTATAAACAACAGGGTTACGACACAGTGGTAATGGGCGCAAGCTTTAGAAGTGTTGAAGAAGTATTAGCACTAGCAGGCTGTGATCGTTTAACCATTAGTCCAGATCTAATGGCAGTATTGCAAAGTAGAAACGAGCCAATACAACAAATGCTAAGTGATAACAAATCGACTAAAGAAGATGTTACTCCTTTAACGGAAAGTCAGTTTAGATGGTCACTGAATGAAGATGCAATGGCGACAGAAAAGTTATCAGAAGGTATTCGTAATTTCACACTAGACCAAATAAAACTAGATAAACAGTTAGCTGATTTGCTACAAGCTTAATAGCATAAAAGTTATTTAAACTTAGATTCAAATAATAATTAAAAGAGAGCCTTAGTATCACTGAGGCTCTCTTTTTTTATGAAAAAATGACACACCAACCATCAAGAGAGGAGAGCTTCGCTTAACCGTAACGGAGAATACGAAGGAAACCAATAAAACAGTTAAAGCTATTCTTCTTTTATCTTCGTGCCTTCGTGGTTAATTTGCTTTTGATTTTAAAAACAGCACTAACCACGAATCGCTACGCTTCCCTTCTTTTACCTTAGTGCCTTCGTAGTTAATTTGCTTTTAATTTTAAAAATAGCATTAACCACGAAGCGCTACGCTTCACGAAGAACACAAAGAAAACCTATAAAACAGTTAAAATTATTCTTCATTTATCTTTTGCCTTTTACCTTTTACTTTTCCTCACTAGCAGAAAATCAGGTTTTAGCTTTTACTTAACCTTCTTTTACCTTAGTGCCTTCGTAGTTAATTTGCTTTTGATTTTAAAAACAGCACTAAGCACCTCACAAAAAGTGTTAATGAAAATAAGGAAATAGTTAAAGGTAATCAAAAAAGGGGTTATCAATAGTAATTGGGCTTGATTTATTTACTTTTTTTATATTTTTGTCGAAAATTTTCGCGTAAATGTAAGATACGATTACATCCAGAAAAGAAAGTCCTTAATATCCTTCTTTGCTTATGAGGTTGCAACGCCATATAAGATTCAAAAAAATCTTTATATACTACGTTATCTTTTATTATCTTTGTTTTTATAAAGAAAATTTCTCTAGCCGCTGTAAAATAGAATAATAAATTTTTATTTTTGAAAATGGTTGCTTTACCGAAATCAATAAAAAGAAGCTCACCATCAAGAGTCTGGATGACATTATCATTATGAGCATCACATGTTACAACCCCTGCGGCGTGGAATTTAGAAAACATAAGCGCTAATTGAAGTGCCGTCTCTTTAGTGTAATTTTTTAACGGTTTCCCAGGAACATATTCCTTAAATAAATAAGCACCAGTATTATCGACTCTATACCCGTAACAACTAGGTGCAAAAATACTATTATGTTTTAAATGACTTATAACATCGTACTCTATAACCCACTCATTTTTATGACTTTTATTTGGAGAGAATTTTTTAAAAACATATGAATTCTCAAATATAGTTGTTATACGAGCACCTTGTTTTGATGTAAATTCTGATTTTACATCCATACTAGCCATTTTATTTTCTATTTCTTGTAAATGCATAAATTGAGAGCCTATTAATAAAGAAAAATTATTCCACAGCCCACGGCAAAATCATTATAAGTTGAACATTTTGAGTATGTAGTCAACTGAGCAATAATAATCATCTATTGAATAATTTAATATAGATGTTACTTTTCTAGAACACTTTAATTCTATCTCAGCTTCTCGCATTAAAAATTGTAAAATGCATAATTTACTCGATAGCCTTTCGGGCTTTTGCTTACTATTATTTTGAATTAGCGCTTTAAAAGTGAGAAAAATAACAATCGCGCTATTTAAACAAGATAAAACGAAGAAAGCGAGCATAGGAAGAAAAATAACAGGGATAGTCCATGAATATCCCACTTAAAGTCTGTAGTTAAAATGTATTAGCCGTACACATTATGACCTAACACTTCTCCAGCTTTTGTGTCTTCATAGATAAATCGCTTTTGATTTTTTAAAACAAAAAATAGCATCAACCAAGAAACGCTGCACGAATAGTATGAAGGGAACCATTAAGATATTTAAAGATATTCTTATTATGCTTTTTGCCTTAGCAGTAAACTAGGCCTTAGTTTCAGCTTTTGACCTACCCTTCTTTTATCTTCGTGCCTTCATGGTTAATTTTCCTTTGAGTTCTGCCTTCGTTTTAATCAACTTTGGCATTCTCTAGCAAAATATCTGGTAAGCTCGAATTTCAGACACAAAAAAGCCGCGGCTAACTATCATCTAGTTAAGCGCGGCTTTTTAAACTTTAAAAACTAAATAAATTAACTAATTATAATGAATTAGCTGTATCTACTACGTTTTTAACAGTAAAACCAAACATTTCAAATAGTTGATCTGCTGGCGCTGACTCACCAAACGTGGTCATACCAATCACCGCACCGTTTAAGCCAACGTATTTGTACCAGTAATCAGCAATACCTGCTTCAATTGCTACACGTTTAGTTACAGCTGCCGGTAATACAGATTCTTTGTATTCTGCAGATTGTAATTCAAACTGCTCAGTACAAGGAATTGATACAACACGTACCGCTTTACCTTGAGCAGTTAATTCTGCAGCACCTTGCATTGCTAACTCAACCTCAGAGCCTGTCGCAATTAAGATGATTTCAGCAGGTGTTTCAGAGTCAAGCAATACGTAACCACCTTTTGCCACATCAGCTAATTGCTGTGCATCACGTGCCTGTGGTTTCAGGTTTTGACGGCTAAAGATAAGTGATGACGGTGCATCAACAGATTCAATCGCAAATTTCCAGGCAACAGCAGATTCAACGCTGTCACATGGACGCCATGTGTTCATGTTTGGTGTTAAACGTAAACTTGCAATTTGCTCCACAGGTTGGTGTGTTGGACCATCTTCACCTAAACCAATTGAGTCATGCGTAAACACTTGAATAGAACGTTGCTTCATTATTGCAGACATACGTAATGCGTTACGTGCGTATTCCATGAACATTAAGAATGTTGCGCCGTAAGGGACAAAACCTTTATGTAATGCGATACCGTTGATAATGGCAGCCATTGCAAACTCACGTACACCGTAATGTAAGTAGTTACCCGTAGCGTCATCAGCCGTAATCGCTTTTGTACCGGACCACATGGTTAAGTTAGATGGCGCTAAATCAGCAGAACCACCTAATAGCTCTGGTAACATTGCGCCAAATGCTTCGATACAGTTTTGTGAGGCTTTACGTGTTGCAATATTACCTTGGTTAGCTTGTAAATCAGCAATGTAAGCAGAAGATTTAGCTTCCCATTCAGCAGGTAATTTGTTGTTAACACGACGTTTGTATTCAGCTGCTAGCTCAGGGTAAGCCGCGGCGTAGGCTGCGAATTTCTCATCCCAAGATTGCTCTGCTGCTTGACCTTGTGTTTTGTTATCCCAACCCGCATAAACGTCAGCAGGAATTTCAAAAGGTGCATGTGACCAGCCAAGTGCTTTACGTGTTGCAGCGATTTCATCATGGCCTAATGGCGCACCGTGACAATCGTGTGTACCTTGCTTAGCAGGAGAACCAAAACCAATAATAGTTTTACAACAAATCATGGTTGGTTTAGTCGTTTCTGCTTTTGCAGAGATGATAGCGGCTTTGATTTCTTCAGGGTTATGCCCATCAACAGAAATCACTTGCCATCCGTAAGACTCAAAACGCTTAGGTGTATCGTCAGTAAACCAACCTTCAACATCACCATCGATTGAAATGCCGTTGTCATCCCAGAATGCTATCAGTTTACCTAGACCTAACGTACCCGCTAAAGAACAAGCTTCGTGCGAAATACCTTCCATTAAACAACCATCGCCTAAGAAAGTGTAAGTATGGTGGTCAACAATATCGTGGCCTTCTTTGTTAAAAGAAGCCGCTAAAGAGCGTTCAGCAATCGCCATACCAACGGCATTAGTAATACCTTGGCCTAATGGACCGGTTGTTGTTTCGACACCTGGTGCGTAACCATATTCTGGATGACCCGGTGTTTTTGAATGTAATTGACGGAAGTTTTTAAGATCTTCAATTGAAAGGTCGTAACCTGTTAAATGCAATAGAGAATAGATAAGCATTGAACCATGGCCGTTAGACAAAATAAAGCGGTCGCGATCAGCCCAGTTTGGGTTAGTCGGGTTATGCTTTAAAAAGTCAGTCCATAAAACTTGCGCAATATCAGCCATACCCATTGGTGCGCCTGGGTGACCTGAATTGGCTTTTTGGACAGCATCCATACTAAGGGCGCGTATTGCGTTAGCTAACTCTTGACGAGAAGGCATCTGTTTCTCCTGATTACATTTTGAATTAATGAAAAGTGCGGACATATGAGGCGCGGATTATCCCAAATACCCAGCGCAGGGGCAATGGTAAAGTTAAAATTTGATCACATATTTAAACAAAATAAAGATCAATCTAAGGAGGAGAACCTGAAGGGAATGAATTCCAGATAAGGATAAACTAAGGCATCTTATCTGGTATAGAGCAAGCTTAACTATGTTGTTCCGCGTAGCCTGCATTTTTATTCGGACCAAAAACAAAGATAATGCCTTTGTCTAAAAGAATTTGAGTGGTTTTATCAAAAAAAGTAATCGCTTGATCTGTAGGCATATGCTTGAGAATTAATTCAATAGCTATATCAAATCCTTCAGCATCTGGAAAAGCATTAACTAATTCACCTGATTCAATGAAATACAGATACGTATTAATTTTTTCTTGTAACGTAAACAGATGAACGTCGTCATGGTCCCACACTAATGAATCAATAATACTTAAAAAGACTCTTTTGGCTTCTTTCTCCATACCAATTGCATCAATGCTATCTGTATCTACTACACTCATAAATAACCTATATTTTTATATTTTTATATTTTCTATTTAACTGGATCATTAGGAATACGAATAATCTATTTTATATATCTACACGATTGTTCTATTCCATCAACTTATGTCATTATACCATGCTATTAAGCCTTTAGTTTATTGGGAATAGTTGACGCCACATAGCCATCCCCCCTTCGACACTGTAAGTATCTTCATAACCTTGTTCAGCTAAATATTGAGCCACGCCTTTACTACTATTACCATGGTAACAAACCACAAAAACCGGCGTATCAAACTCAACTTTATCGAAAAATGCTTTCAGTGTGTCATTGTTTAAATTGAACGCACCTTCAACATGATCTGCAGCATAAGATTGAAGGTCACGAGTATCCACAAGAATAGCTTCTTCATTTTGTAACCGCTGCTTCGTTTCAGCTATTTCTATTAACTTGAATGTAGGCATACTTTTTCCTTATAATTTGAACGCAAAATACTTTATTTTTATTAGATTACAGATAAAATAATGATATCTCTTTTAACTATGGGTATCATGCTCTAAAATAGCCTAATCTAGTAACTGTAATAAATATAGAATTCTATCATGCATCTACCCGCAGCTGATACAGGCTTCATTATTTCAAATAAAATAAACCTATCCCCCTTAGCGGCTTGGTATTTTGGCCAGCAATATCAAATGTAATAAAGTTATTTTATATATTAATAAAGCAATACATCGAAGCTGAATGAAAGTAATTTAGTTATACTAATTTAGAGAGCCATTTATAAAAATGATAAATGAATAGAAAAATTAATCTCGTGTTTTAAAGGCATAGCAAACCACATGGCAACATTCAATAAAAAAATTAGCATCATAAAAAAAGAACAGCTTCATAAGCTTATAATCTTACTACCGTATTTGTGGCTTGTAACTGGGTTATTCCTTTATAAGGACAGTGATAAGGGGATGGTTATCATGATGATGATTTCAGTCATCGCATCGATTAGCCACAAAGGTTTGAAGGTGGTTAAAGAAAATATAACGAATAGTAAAATGCTGTGGATAATATTTATTATTACAGCTTATGCATTGTTTTCTTATTATTATCACGGTTTAAGCTCAAGAGAAATTAGAGCCTTTGTTGCATTATCCATTTTTTTACCATTTTTTCCTAGAGCATTATTTACTAAAGACTTATTGATTATATTAACAATTGTTGGATCAGTTTCTTGCTTTAGTTCCGCGATTTATTATTCGATTATAGAAGAAGTAAACAGAGCACATTGGCCTATTAATGCAATTCCTTTCTCTACAATTGCAGCAACATTTTCCTTATTAGCAATAGGACTTTTAACAGCCAAAAAATCTAACTTTCAGAAAACACTCTTAATACTCGCATTACTCTTAACAATTGTATCGGTATTGATCAGTCAGACAAGGGGAGTCTGGGTTGCATTTACTATTACCGCGATAATACTTATATTTCTAACTGTAAAAGAAAACAAAATAAACTTTAACTATAAAATATTGTTAACAAGTTTCATATTATTTTCAATAATCGCTGTCGCTTCTTACCCCAAAATAGAGAAGCGTTTAATGCAAACGCAATCGGAAGTTAAAAAAATTAGTGCTGGAAACTTAGGGAGCTCCATTGGCCTTCGCTTGCAAATGTTAGCCGTCACTCCTGATATGGTAAAAGGTGATTTATGGATCGGTACAGGGAACGGGCAATCAGATAAATTAGCGATGTTATATAAGCAAGGAAAAGTCAGAGAAAGCCTTTATCGTTCCCACCCCCCTCACTACCATAACCAGTACGCTGACAAATTAATTAAAAACGGGTTGATAGGTTTAATTTTATTTTTGTTACTTTTACTCATACCAATACTAGAATCCAAACATGTTTCCATGGCGAATCGTCATACCATTATTGGTATCGTATTATTATTTTCTTTAGCTGCAATGACTGATGCCCCATTTAATCATGGGCAAAGCTTATTTGTTTTTGTTTTATTACTTTTTGCTCTAACCAACAAAGAAAACTCATCTACTAAAGCACAAACTATAAAATGAAAAACACTTATCACCAAGACTTTATGAGAAAAATAGAATGGACATAAATAATAAAATTCAAACAGCCTCACATTCAGGGGCCACTCTAGAAGTGTTGAAGATTAATGAGCGCTTTATTGTAAAAAAAACAATTCATACCACTATAAATCGCAATAAACTTGCGATAAAAAAACAACAAAACTTTATAAAACTGATGACCAGTAGCTATGATATCCTAGCAATTCCAGTAGATTCAATATCTGAAGAGGTCGATAACTTAGTAATTAAAATGCCTTATATTGAAGGTATTGGTGGTGATGCGATCTCTAATAAGGGTAACAAAGTCACTGCAAACAATATAAAAATAGCTTTAAATACATACCTTATAAATACTCTAGCAAACTCTGAAGTTAAAATAATTAGCAATAAAGTCATATTAAAAAAGCTAGAAGAAATAGAAGAAAAAACTCTTACCAATATCCATCATTTTCCATCTTTCTCTGAAGCTATTTCTATAGTGAGAAAAAATAGCGCCACAGATTTAACTCTGCCAATTGGACCTTGCCATGGTGATTTTACGTTGTCAAATATGAAGATTACACAAGAAAATCAACTTTATATTTTTGATTTTTTAGATTGTTTTATAGAAAGCCCTCTACAAGATGCAGTAAAAATTATTCAAGATATGGTTTATGGTTGGAGCTTTAGAAAAGAAAAAGGCAGCTTAAGGCTTAAAGGAAAATTATTTTGTGAGTCTGCTTATCCTAATTTTATCAATACATTAGAGAAATTATATCCTCGAGAGATGAAAATATTGGAGATAATGATGCTATTAAGAATCGCTCCATATATTGATGGTTCTGATGATGTTACAATTAAATGGTTCAATACTTCACTCTGCAAAAGTTTAAAAAGACTAAAAGGTTAAAAATTATGTTTACTCTATTACTACCTGTAGCAGGGCGCTCATCTAGATTTCCTGGAATGAGGCCTAAATGGTTATTAACCATGCCTGATGGTCAGCTGATGATTGAAAAATCGATCCAAGGGTTAGATTTAACATTGTTTGATCGAATTGTAATTGTTTGTTTGAAAGAACATTTAGATAAATATACTAGCGAAGAAAATGTTATCAACAGTTTTATCTCAAGCACGGGAGTTAAACCAGATCTAGCGATTTTAGATGAGCCAACGTCATCTCAGTCAGAAACAATTTACAATGCAATTAATAAAGCATCAGTTGAAGGAGCTATTTTTATTAAAGACTGTGACAACGTGTTTGCTTGTAATGCTAAGCCAATTAATGCGGTAAGTACAATTGATCTTAATAATGTAGAGTTAATTGATGCAAAAAATAAAAGTTATGTCGAAGTAGATTCACTTGGTATTATTTCAAATATAGTTGAAAAAGATATTATTAGTAACTTCTTTTGTTGTGGTGGCTATAGCTTTGAAAGTGCGACAGAATTTTGCTCAACCTATGAAAGCATAAATTCTGACGAGGAAGTTTATATTTCTCATATCATATATAAAATGCTGTTAAATGAAGCAGAATTTAAATTAATAAGCGCACATTCTTATATTGATTGGGGAACATTACGGGAATACAGACATTATTGTAAACAGCACTTTACATTATTTTGTGACGTTGATGGGGTGCTATTAAAGAATGGTAGTAAGTTTGCCAAAAATGGGTGGAAAACTGAAGGTATCGCGAAAAATTTAACTAAAATTTCAAAACTACAAAGCGAAGGCTATTTGTACCTTATATTAACTTCTTCACGTCCAGAAAATGAACAAGAATATACGATAAATGAATTAAAAAAACATGGTGTTAGAACCGATCGCTGTTTATTTGGCTTGCCCCATACACGTCGCTATTTAATTAATGACTACTCACCAACAAATCCTTATCCATCTGCTGTTTCAATAAATATTGAAAGAGATAGTGAGGTGCTAGATGCAATGTTTGATGATTAACAGATCATGAATTACAAAAAACCAAGTTTATTGATAATGACAGACTTGGTTTTCCTATTTTTAAAAACCTCTTGGATTCAGATTATAAGTGCATAACTTGAATTGGTAGAAAAAGCGGCCAGCTGAATATATGCTTATCGCTTTTTCTCCGGCAAGAGG